>JABUEV010000036.1 GCA_013314865.1 Bacteroidales bacterium
AACATTGCCACAAAGCAAAAAAGCTCAGTCCTTTTCAATAAGGGAGATCCCGATTTACCAGGGTCGAAGTGAGGAATCTGTGAACATTGCCACAAAGCAAAAAAGCTCAGTCCTTTTCAATAAGGGAGATCCCGATTTACCAGGGTCGAAGTGAAGAATCTGTGAACATTGACACAAAGCAAAAAAGCCCAGTCCTTTTCAATAAGGGAGATCCCAACTTACCGGGGTCGAAGTGAAGAATCTGTGAACATTGCCGGAAGGAATTGACACTGATTCCTCCCGCTTCCCGGTACATAAATTTTCGCTATTTTTGAGGGAAGCGAATAAACCTCATGAATTCCGGCTCCAAACGATATTTTCTTTATAAAGTTTTTCCTGCACTGCTTTTATTTCTGACATTCTATGCCGTTAATGCCCGGGATTATATAGTGTCCGGTACCGTGACCGATGCTTCAGGCGGAATAGTGCCCGGAACAAAGATCTCAATGTCTTACGGCACCTCTGAGTTCGCTTCAACCACAGGCTCCGACGGAAAATACACTCTCAGAATTTCAGGAATATATTCTGCAATCACTGACCTTATCGAAACGGGAACGCCTTACCCCAACCCGTTTTCTGATTTTGTCCGTATTCCTTTTATCATTAATACAACCGGCGATTTAAAACTCACCATCTATAACTTCACCGGACAAAAAGTCAAAGAAGCACTCTTTCCATCTGTCATTGCAGGAAGCTACCGTTTACTGTGGGACGGCTGTAATCAGTCAGGATCTCCCCAGCAACCGGGAATCTACATCTATACTATCTCATTTAAAGGCGCAACCCGGTCAGGAAAACTTATAATTGCAGGCAACTTTTCTTCTTCACTCTCCGGAACTGTCATAGAACCGGTAATGACGGTACCGCACATAGTTCCTTTTACCGGCATAATCAGGGTTAAAGTTGTAACAAATGTTACACATCCTGACTATTATCCGGTCAGGCTGACAGACATTTCCGTTGCAGGCGACACGGTTGTTAATTTTGAGCTTACCCGAAAACAACTTATGCCTTTCAAAACATCCGGCGATTACATTGCCATGCATACCAACAATGGCTACCGGTCATTACTGCTTAAAGGCATTAACCTTGGTTCGTCACCTCCAGGATACTTCCCCGGTGAAATAGCGTATGCAATCTCCCCTTCCACATACGAACGATGGATCAGGCGTATGGCTTCAGCAGGCTTCAATGCCATCAGGGTTTATACCCTTCACCCGCCGGCATTTTACGAAAAACTTGCAGAATACAACCAGCGGAATCCGGACAATCCCCTTCTTCTTTTCCAGGGTGTCTGGCTCGACGAGTTGGAGGATAAGTGGGATGGCTCATGTTATGACTTAATGAACCGCACCAATACTTTCACAAAAAACATTAAAGAAGTTATAGACTGCATACACGGGAAAGCTGACATTGCATACCGTTACGGGAAAGCATACGGAAGATATCTGACAGATGTTTCGCGCTGGACTGCAGGTTTTATTATCGGCCGTGAGATAAGTCCTCAGGAGGTCGACACAACCAACAGCAGGAATCCTTCCCTGTCCTCATACAGCGGCTACCAGTTTGGCATTTCAGGAGGGTCGGCAACTGAGGTATTTGTTACACAGATGCTCGATGAAGTGGTGAAATATGAGTCACAGAACTACTCCGTCAGGAGGCCGGTGAGCATTTCAAGCTGGCCTACTCTTGATCCGCTTGAACACCCGACCGAGATTTATACCGATGAGGACGCGGCTTCGTTTGACATAACAAAGATTAACGGCATCACAACAGGAGCAGGTCTTTTCGCAAGTTACCATGCCTATCCCTATTATCCGAATTTCATCAGCCAGGAGCCCGAATACCATTCTTATAGTGATAGCCAGGGACCAAACAGTTACCTGGGTTATCTGAATGCAATGAAGTCACACTATTCAGGCATGCCGCTGGTAATTGCGGAATTTGGCGTCCCATCGAGCTGGGCCAGCGCACATCAGTCGTACAGCAATATGCACCATGGCGGCTGGTCTGAACAACAGCAGGGCGAGAAAAACCTGAGGATGATGCACAACATCATTGATGCCGGCTGTGCCGGAGGATTTATGTTTTCGTGGATGGATGAATGGTTCAAGCCTACATGGATAGTTCAGTACCTGGAAGCCTTCGGCACAATGATCGACAACCGGCTTATCCCGACAAGACAGTTATGGCATAATATTGCATCGCCTGAACAAAACTTCGGACTGATATCGTTTGACCAGATCGGAACTACCTATTCATTTTCATATCAAACAGACAGGCAAAGCGGACCATTGAAGAATATCTCGGCAAATACCGACAACAGCTTCTTTTATCTTGATATTGAAACTGACAATACGTTCAAAAAAGGCGATACCCTGATGATTGCTTTTGACACCTACCTTAGGGACGTAGGGGAATCGAGGCTTCCAAACGGGAAAACGCTTGTTAACAGATCCGAATTCCTTCTGAGCATGGTTCTGGATGCCGACACTGCATTCTTTCATGTTACCCGGGCTTACAACATGGATGGTCTGACACCCCGGTTTGACCTTTCAAACCACTCGGTGCAGATGTTTCGCAGTACTGTGACTGACGGAGCTCCATGGGTGCTTATGGAATGGAAAAACGACGGATTTGAATTCACGAGCGATTATCCCGGCCGGCTTCCGTTAGAAAAAGCACCAGGTTTCACTTTCGGACAACGCACCGCAGTGGCATGGTCGGAAAAAAAGGTTAAGATCCGCATACCCTGGACTTACCTCTATTTTTTTGATCCTACACAACTGATGGTAATCGACGGGGCGTTATCTTACGACGGAGGATTCAATTATGAGATTGTCACAAGGAAGTCGGACGGGATGGCCGTTTCGGTTTACTATGACAGGACAGTTACATCCACAGTCACACGCTGTGAATGGCCGGAATGGCTGATTGTGCCTCCGGTAGTTGAAAAGGAGAAGAAATCTCTTCACGTAGTGCAGGCAGGGTTGCGCGCAATTCCCGGGTTTGCTGAATAATTAAGGCTAATGGTAACTGTTGCCGTTATTGTTATTATTGTTATAGTTGTTGTTATAATGGTTTTTATTCCTGCCGTTCTCTTCCTCGAAGCCGGTGCGTTCAGCTTTCCCCCAGCTTTTTTTGCCACGCATGGCCTGCAGGTTCCCTTTCACTGCAAAAAATGTATATACAGGATAGATAAAAGGCTCGACAAAGGCAATGGCAAGAAGTTTTAGCACATCCCGTTTTCTTTTGTACTTGTGAAAAGTTATCTCTTCGAACAGGATTGCCCAAGTTGAGAGGCATACTGCAAAAGTATAGACGAAAATGAACAGAAGCAGATAGAACTGCCAGTTAAGGGCATGTCTGAAAATAAGATAAATAGTATACACGAATCCCAGAAAGGCAATCAGCGGTGCGAGCCACTCAAAGAATGACCAGTACGGATATCCCAGAAGTCCAAGTTTGCCATACCGTCCGTTAAAAAACATCTTACGATGTGTTTTCAGCGACTCTACCAGTCCTCTTGTCCACCTTGTTCTCTGCCTCTCGAGTGATTTTATGTCTGATGGCACTTCTGTCCAGCAAAGCGGATCGGGGATATAAGTGACCTCATATTTCCGGTCATGTTCCGCCATGTAACGGCGCATTCTGAGAACGAGCTCCATATCTTCTCCCACGGTCTTAATGCTGTAACCTCCGGCCTTGATAACCGTTTCGCGGTCAAAAATTCCCATTGCACCTGAAATAATCATCAACCCGTCGAGATGACTCCATGCTATCCTGCCCAGCAGAAACGCCCTGGTATATTCAAGCACCTGAAGCCTTGGCAGAAGCTTCGCGGGAACCTTTATCTCACGGATATGTCCCCGTTCAATATCACATGAATTGACAATTCTTATCACTCCTCCGGTGCCGATCACTTTCCGGTCCTTCTCCTCCAGGAAAGGCTTCACAAGTTTCAGGATTGAATCGGGTTCTATTATAGAATCAGCATCAATGGAAATAAACAGGTCGCTGTGGCAAATATTTATCCCTGCATTAAGCGAATCAGCTTTCCCTCCGTTCACCTTGTCAATAACAGTAAGCCGGTTGTACGACGGATTTCTCGATTTATAAACGCCCCTGATCCTCTCACACGGGATGCGGTAGTCAAAATAGTAGTTAACCTTCACCAGTTCATATACATCCCTCAAAAGCTCAAATGTGTTATCTGTGGATCCGTCGTTGACAAGTATTACTTCAAAATTGTTGTAGTAAAGCGCCAGAAGTGTCCTGACATTGTCAATTATGGTCTTGCTTTCGTTATAGGCCGGCGCAATGATCGAGATTTTCGGGCTGAGCGGGGACAGAACAAGCGAATTGTAATTGATATAACTGTTTTTACGGAGATATTTCCGCAATGCCACGGCTGAGAATACCCCCAGAAGGAGGTATGAGCCGAAGAGAATCAGCGTCAGTATAAAAACGACATGTGCGAAAAAAAACTCCATAATTTCTCCTAATATATTCTACGGTCAAGAACGTGTCTTATTATGATGTTGTAGTTTTTATATTCAGATTTCATCAGTTTAACCAGTTCCTTTATTCCCTCTTCCCCGTTGTTTTCTATTGCCTTCACTGCTTCTATCTGTATCTGCACGTCATCTTCCTTGTCAAGTACCAGTTTAAGGAATCCCAGGTAGGAAGGGTCAGGCATTTTGCCCATAGCTCTTATAATTTCAAGACAGGTATTATAGTCCTGCTCCTTGTAAATCCTCTTCATCGTATCGAGAGTGGAACGCATCTTAAGGTCTCCTGCTACCTGTACTGCAAGCTGTCTGACTGCAGGCGAGTCATACAGAAGGGTTTGCCTTACCGCGTATTCTGCATCATACTGCTTGAATTCCCTGATCATCCGGAGTGCAAACATCACTACTGTGGGATTTGTCGAGTTCAGCCATTTCTTGAACAACGGAACAGGAATATTGTGTTGTATTATAAGCTGGTGAAGTGTTATCTGTTCCCAAAGCGAGAAAGGCTTTGTCAGATGTGACAGGAATTCAAATGGCTCTTTATCGCTCAGCCTTACAAGCGCAATCTGGGCTTCCATTCTGAGTATCTCATTCGAAGAGTTGAGAGCTTTGTAGATTTCAGGATTGGCATCCTTGATATTCATAAAAGAGAGCTCCCTGAATCCCTTTATTTTTTTGTGCCATCTGAAGTCATGAGCCCTTTTTATCGAGTCAAGATGAAGGCCCAGCTCCCTGTAAAGTGCATTTAACTTCTGACTTGTCTCTCCCTTCAGATTGATTCCCACATCAATCATCTGGTCAATCAGCACCTGCCTCCGGAATTTGTCAGAAGCTATCTCCCTGAATTTTTCGGGACTGATATCATAATACAGATAATCCACAATAAGGCTCTGGTACTCTTCTGCCAGTTCCTGCCGGAGTCTTTCACGCTTTTCAATCCTTATCCTGTTGAAAAGAATAAATACCAGCAGGATTATCATGGTTCCGATGCTTATTATTATTGAAAGTATCAGACCATAAACCAGTCCATATGATTTTCCGTAATAGTTGATTTTCTTCAGCAGGGGACTGTCGCCCTTGATAAACAGAAAATCAGGAGGAGTAATCTGTTTCTGTTCTTCTTTTTTTACTTCAGTCACCGGTTCTGCTTCAGCAGTCACTTTGGCTTCTTCCTGTTCCTTTTCTGCTGTATCAGCTAATTCCTGTGTGACCGGGCCAGGCAGGGTATCTTTCAGTTCAGGGACCAGTGTATCCCTGACAGGTTCTTTTACAACTGTTTCTTTTAATGCCTCCTCTTTCACAGCAGATATAACAGGTTCCGGTATTTTATATCCGGCCGGAGGCACTCTCAGTATCTTAACCTTAAAAAACCCTGATTCTTCGGTAATGACTATTTCCTCACCATCAATCCCTTTGATCTTTTCATAGAATCTTTCTGCATTCTCCCTCGATTTGAATGCTCCCATCTGAACCGGGTAATTCCTTACAGGCAAAGAGGAAAGTTCATTGACAATTTTTTCGATATGGGTGGGATTCACCCTGTTCCAATTTATTTCACCTTTTATGCCGTATGTCATGTAGTATCTGACGGGTTTTTCAGCCTGCTGACCAAAGACCTGCTTGTGGCAAACAAGTGTCAATAAAAGCAATATGCCTATGGAACAGTATTTTGTCATTTCATCTTAATAGCATAAGTAAGATTAATTCCTCCCTCAAACCTGTTGCGCCAAAGCGATTCCTCATATTCTTCCCTTGAATATCCTGCTCCGACACGCATCATTAGTTTCGGAGTGATGGCTGTGTTATATGCCAGTCGCACACTGTGGGCACTTAACCTCATCAGGTCCATCTCAACATCAAAAGGTTCATCAGGTGCAGTGCCTGTTCCCAGAGTAACCTGGAAATAATCGGTACTGTTTGTGTACCTTCTGATGTTCGCATAAAAGGATGTTGTAATTCCTTCATCCTTGAAATAAAAGAAGCTTTTTAGTGAAAGCCAGTATTTCCCGGCATATTTTTCAACCGATGCCAGGGCAATAAAAATATTCCTGTCGAAATAATAATAGTTCAGTCCGGCTGAAAGTCCCCATCCCTTTGGCAGTATCTGCCATATTTCAGCGGCAGCCCGGTGGCGGGGGAAAAATGATCCGGGGCTGTAGGCATATGCCAGATAGGCATAGTTCCTGTCTGACAGCCGCGGGAAAGCATTGGCTTCGAATTGGAGTTCGACTGCAGAGCGCGGGCTTTCTCCTCCGATTACGGCATTTCCAACATTTACTCCTGCATAGCCAGGTCCCCAGCCGAACCTGTGTCCGGCTCCGGCGCTGAATACCTGCCAGAATCGTGAATAGGGAACCGAAAAGGTATCGAAGTAATAGCCTGCCCTGATATCTGTTGCTACAGGTGAACTTTCTTTTGCCCAAAGGGTTATGTCCCGCTTAGCAGACAGAGCATCCTGGTTTGCAGGCTCAGTCAGAAGAAGTGTATCAATAACACTTAAAGCCTGTTTGTAGTCTTTCTGCCATGCAAGAAGACGCCCTAGAAGGATCCTGGCGTCACCGTATGTAGGATACTCTTTCAGAAGTTTACGGGCGGCCGTTTCCGCCTCGCTGTATTTTCCTTCAAAGGCAATGCTCCTGATTCTTGCAAACTCGGCTTCAGGATCTGTGATTTCCTGACATGAAAGAAGACCCGTGTACAATAACCCGGCAGTCATGAACAATGCAAAAAGCAGACTTGTATGAAGTTTGTTTCTCATGAGCTCAGTACAGTTCTGATCATGCCGACCAGGTCCATCGGGTTAAAAGGTTTTGTAATATATCCGCTAATTCCCAGCTCATGAGCCTGACGCTGGATCTGGGGATCGCTGAAAGCTGTCAGAACAAGCACCGGAGTATCTTTACCCTGGTTTGACCGGAGGTATTTTATAAGTTCCAGTCCGCTATGGTATGGGAGGTGAATATCAACCACCAGGAGGTCAAAATTGTTTCTCTCGAGAAGGTTGATAGCCTCATTGCCGTCGGGGGCTATGAGAGGTTCGAATCCTTCCCTTGAAAGGACAATGGCAAGAGTCTTCATAGCCAGGGGACTATCCTCGCATATCAGGATCTTTTTCCCCGGTGAACCTGAATTCCTGTTATTTTTTGTCTTCGGCATCAGTCCTTTACAAGGATTAGCAACAAAATTGGCTAAATTCCGATGTGCCTCCAAAAAATAGAAGGCAATTTTGACAAGCGGAGCAATTCGTAATATAAACGTATTATTTTCATACGTTTAGATTTCGTCTCCCCCGGATGTCCGGAAATCTCAAGCCTTGGTAAACCAGATTTTAATTGGCAACTGTTTTTGTTAGGGTTAACGATATCCTAACGTTATTATTATGCACTGCATACTGCCAATCTCATAAAGAAAACCAGTAATTCAGCTTAATCAGGAAGATATTATTCGGGAAAAGGTCAAAAAGCTGTTTGAATGAACTGCCCATTGAAGTGCCGGAATCGCCAGTCCTGCCTGTTCTTTCACTCGACCAAACAAGATAGATGAATGATCCGAGGCGGTATTCCCATTTTGCCACAAGATTAGACCGGAACTGGTAAAAGTCAAAATCAGGATTATTGACTGTATACACTGCCGGAATCGGACCGCCGTTGTCCATATCTGAAAGAACATAGGTTCCGTTAATAAGAATGGTGTTTCTGTATATTTCAAACCGGTCATTATAGTCTTTAGCCTCAGGTTCTTTCACGCGTTTAAGGTCGGTATAGGTTCCCTTTGAAACGAATGGATTTCCGTAGTATTGAATTGAGAATTCGGGGGTAAGGTTCAGGTCAACCCTGAAAGTAAGTCCGAGTGTCTGCTGATTGATTGTCCCGAGAATGTACCTTGTGCCGAAAAATGGGTCAAGGTGACGTGTAGTCACATACTGGAGCTCATCGCGGTTCTTTTCGTATTCAGCCTGAAGACTTATCCTGAGCATGCTGAAAGGACGAACTGAGAGGCCGGGTCTTAAAGAAATCGATTCAGCTGAGTTTTTTCCGGCTTTTTCATAGTCAAAACTCAGGGTTCCGATGTATTTTCTGGAAGCATCAGTTCTTAGTTGTACTCCTACCTCGAAATTTGCAGGCATCAGAAAGTCATATCCGCCTCTCAATAATCGGGTGTCAATATCCTTTGAGTGATATGCTAGATCAAGTCCCAGCCTCCACTGATTTTTAAATTCGGCCGACACATCAAGTTCAGCATCGGAACCAAGATAGGTCCCTCCGAAATTCCATGAATTGCGTTGTTCAAGAGTTACATCAAAGGTCCTGAGTATTGAGACCGGCTTATTTATCAAATAGGTAACCTCGTTGGTGTTTTCTATCTCGTCAGCTGTTCTAAGATACCCGAGATCGTTCAGCTCAAGTCCGGGTGTGAGCCACGCAATTGAGGTTGAATATTTCCAGAACCCGCCGGCTCCTTTTCCGATCTGGATTTTACCGCCAAGGCCGCTCAGGCTGGTTCGGGTAATGTCATAATCAACGTAATCAGCCCATGGGCGCTGGAAATAGCGTGCAGAAGACTCCTGTAACCCGGTAATTGCATTCTCACTACCATTTACATGGCTTCCAATAATTTTAGCATTTACAAAGAATTCCTTATTCTTCCAGTGATGCAAAAGGTCGAGACCTCCGGTATATGCATCTGTAGGAAGGAAATCCAGCTCTCCGTCGTCCAGGAAACGGTTTACTGAAGTAAGCATCCCTCCCACAATTGTGTTACCGGCATTGTATCCTTTCTGGACACGCGCCACAAGATAATTTGTGAGGGGCTCAACCTTGTATTTTGTTTCATTCCCTTCAGGATCAGTTACACGGGCATATTCATTTGCCGTGACACTCTGTATAAGCCCTACGGAAAGGCCGTTTGAGGTGGTGCCGCTGAATTTTGCAGCACTAAGTATAGTTGTCATGTCGGGATTCTTTGCAAAAAATCCTTCAGCGGGATTGATATTTATTGAAGGTGCATGACCTATGCGCCTCGAGTAAAAAAGTGTCTGCCCGTCGAACTGGTAGTCAAATATCGTGAGACCTTCAAGGAAGAAGGGGCGTTTTTCCTCGTAGAATGTCTCAAACGCGGTGAGGTTCATTACTGAAGGGTCTGATTCAACCTGTCCGAAGTCAGGATTTACAGTCAGGTCGATAGTAAAGTTGCTCGATACGCCTATCTTTGCATCAAGACCTGCATTCCCTCCCCATTTTCTGCCATTGTTTGTATAGGGACTCCCCGGTTCATCCTTCATCGTTTTAAGATCTCCCAGCACAAACGGCTGGAGTTCAAGACGTCGTGATTTTTTCAGTCCGCTTATGCCTCTTAATTCACCATAGTTGTAAAGCATCCCCGGTCCGATCTTAGACTGCTGTTCCCAATTGCTTTCCTCCTGGAGCCGGTCAATCCACCTCCATGTGTGCATCCCCCATACCTGATCCTTCTGGTTGCTGTAACGCAGTTGGCTGAATGGTACCTCAATCTCGGCCACCCAGGCTGAATCCTCCATCCCAACCTTGCCTTTCCATACTGCATTCCAGTTAAAGTCCCAGTTGATCGGATTAAACAACACCAGATCCACCTTTTGACCCCAGGCAGTAATGGTGAATTCAAAACCTGTCCGGTAATCACGGTAACTGTCAAAGTTGACTCCTACCATGTCACCTACAATTTCATCCCTCACACCAGCATATCTATGTATTTTATCAGGTTCAGGGTCATACGCCCTGAAGGCAATATAGAGATACTTGTCATCATATTGAATGTTATGTTCAGTCGGATAAGTGGGCTTTGCTCCTTCGTTCGGAATAAACTGATGGTAATCCCCGGCCCAGTTGCCGTGCTTCCAGCATTCGTCGTCCAGTTTGCCGTCAATCACCGGCTTAGGCGTTGCAAGTCTTGTCGCATAATAAACAGGCTGATTGTTTGAAGCCCGCTGGCGGACTGTGTCCTGCTGCAGAATTATATTTATGCCTTCAATAAACGGTGCAGCATTCAGGCCGGAAAAGATAAAAAAAGGGACTGCTAAATGAATAAGTAGCTTTTTGAAGTTTAATTTCATCTTAGGATTGATGTTAAATTCGGGAATTACGGCAAAAATAGCAGAATAAATGCTAAACATAATGTTAAAAAGCATTAAACATCAATAAAGTCATCAGGGTAATTTCCGGATTTATGTCTGATGAGTCATTTTTTTGCCTTTGTAATAACCATGTGATTTATTATCTTGGCTCTGAATTAAATTTATGACACACCAAGTCTTTCGGGATTCCTGGCAGATATGAGATAACTGTGGAAAAAAAGTAAGGCAAGGCAGGGTTCCGGCAGATGAGTTCACCGGAGAGCTGTCAGTGGATCATTTGCCGTCCCACCCTGCCAGCCTTGCCCACAGCCACCAGGCTGCATAAGCCTTCATGTTTGCATTAAGAGGCTGTGTATGAGCTGCAGTGCAGTTGAACCAGTCAACTCCCTGCCTGTGTGAATTTTGCCATTCAACCGCCCAGTTGCCATCACGCGTTCCGTCCCAGTTTGTATCGTAATCACATGCATCATTGGGCTTTTTATCACCAAAATATACTCCGTCCGGATTATATGTCTCAATGTCGGCAAAGTCGTAAAGAACCTTGTTGTT
>JABUEV010000037.1 GCA_013314865.1 Bacteroidales bacterium
AGGATAGGGAGACATCCTGTCAATCTTCCCAAACTCAACACAGCGGGAAATCCTGGTCAGAATTTCATTCATTGGATATACAATTTTAAGTTAATTTATTTCTTTAAAATTTTTAGGGAAGGAAGTAAATAATGCTCAAAATTACAAAAATAGTTATCTTATGCAACCGATTGCATAAATTTTTTACTTACTTACGAACCTTTTCAGGTTATTTGTTTTTATCTTGTTGAAGTATTAAAGAATAATTACAGTTATGAAGCATTTTTTTCTTACTCAGTTTTTATTTCTGGCTTTGTCAGTTACTGCCCAGGAATCAGTAACAGGAATCTTTAAAAACAGCAGGGATATAGGAAATCCTGCCATTAAAGGTTCGTCAGTTTTCAACGAATCTGACCAGTCATATAATCTGAGGGGTTCCGGATACAATATATGGTTTGACAGGGATGAGTTTCATTACCTGTGGAATGATCTTGAAGGTGATTTTATTCTTACTGCAAATTTCCAATTTGAAGGAACCGGCACTGAATCTCACCGAAAAACAGGCTGGATGATAAGAGCCTCAGCAGATGATAATTCGCCGCATATCTCTGCAGTGATTCATGGTGACGGGCTGACGGTAATGCAATGGAGGGACCTTAAAGGAGGCCAGATGAAAGATCCTGAGGATGAGACTTTTGCAAAGGGTTCAGGGTACGATATCCTTCAACTTGAAAGATCAGGGAAAATAATTTATATGAGAGCCGCTCACTTAGGCGAGCCGCTTGAACTGATAGGTTCATACGAAATGATAAACATGCCTGACCAGGTGATGGCTGGTATTTTTATCTGTTCTCACAATCCGGCCGTTACGGAAGAGGTAAAAATATGGAATGTCAGAATCGACAGGCCTGTGCCTGACAATTATAATCCGTCAAGGGAAGGATATCTGGGATGCAGGCTTGAAATAATGAATGTTTCAGACGGAAAAAGAAAAGTGATATATGAGAAGCAGGGGCGCTTTGAGGCACCCAACTGGATGCCTGACGGAAAACAGCTTCTTTTTAACATGGACGGGCTTCTGTACAAAATACCTGTCAGCGGGGGAACTCCTGTCCAGTTGAACACCGGATTTGCCAACCGCAACAACAATGATCATGGAATTTCCTTTAACGGGAAACTTCTGGCCATAAGCCACCAGAGAGAGGGAATGCCGGGAGGCGGTTCAACAGTATATGTGCTTCCCCTGAAAGGAGGAACACCCCGGCTGGTCACTGAAGAAACTCCGTCGTACTGGCATGGATGGGCTCCAAACAATAAGGAAGTGATATATGTTGCTCAGAGAGGAGGTAAAAATATTTACAACATTTACAGAAATTCGATAAAAGGCGGTAAAGAGGTAGCACTTACCGATATACCTGAAGGTGAACATGTTGATGGGTGTGAGTATTCTCCAGACGGAAAATATATTTATTACAACGGCAGTCACACAGGCAATATGCAGATATGGAGAATGAAGCCGGACGGAACCGCCCGCGAACAGCTGACTTTTGATGAAAACAACAACTGGTTCCCGCATATCTCTCCGGATGGAAAATGGATTGTTTATCTGGCATTCCCTCCCGAAATCCCGAAAAACAGCCATCCATCGTATAAAAGAGTAACACTCAGAATTATGCCTGCCTCAGGAGGTAATCCAAGGATCATAGCTTACCTGTATGGCGGACAAGGAACTATCAATGTTCCTTCGTGGTCACCCGACAGCAAGAGTATTGCATTTGTGAGCAATTCCGGCAAATGATATTTAAACGAGCTTAAATAAAGTATAATTGTAATTCCAAAAATTACATTATATTTCCGGACCTTAATCTTGATTCCCTGATGACTGCAGGTTTGTATACACTAGCTACTTTATTTATTTACATCATTTTATACAGTTTTACTGCCGTCGGATTATTTATAGCCATTCCCCTGTCATGGATCGGAGCCAGAAAGCCTGTAAATTTTCTCCTGAAAGCATGGGCAAACTCGGTATTCCTCATGATGGGCAAAAAACTTTCTGTGAAAGGTCTTGGCAACCTCGACAAATCCCGGAAATACATACTGGTAGCAAATCATTCCAGTCTTTTTGATATTGTAGCCATTACTTCATTCTTCCCTGAAGTATCGTGGTTCGGACATGAAAGACTATTGAAAGTGCCTGTCTTCAGGCATTTCCTTAAACTGATTAATTACATTCCGTTTAAGGAGCCCACGGTGACAAACACTCGTAAAATGCTGAACCAGCTTATTGAAAAATCTGAAGCCCAGTCTGTTGCATTATTTCCTGAAGGCACCCGTACCCTCGACGGCAAACTGAATCCATTTTACAGGGGATTTATATATCTTTTACGGACAAGGGAAATTGACATTCTCCCTGTTACCCTTAACGGATTCTATGACCTTAAGCCTAAAAACAGATTTTATATCGATTTCGGATCAAAGCCGGAGGTGGTAATTAATAAACCGATCCCGGGAGAGGAGCTAAAGGCAAAAACTGACTATGAAATTATTGAAAAAGTAAGAAGCGTGATTGAATCAGCTTATATTTCGAAATAAAATGATGTCAGCCCGGATTTCCGAAATTCAGAAAATTTTTCTCAGTCCAAATTATATTCTTTTCTGTCGGTAAAATTATTTAATAATCAAGGGAATGAGTGAACCAAATGAGACAAAGCTCAATGAAAAATGGGTTTTTATTGTGAATCCCATCGCCGGCAATGGTTACGCAAAATCTGTCATACCTGTAATAAGTGAAATGGCAGAAAAGCATAAAATAGCCTCAGAGATTGTGCTGACGGAGTATCCCGGGCATGCCTCTGAGATTTCCCGTAATTATTATGAAAAGGGATTCAGATATATTATCGGGGTTGGTGGTGACGGAACCATAAATGAAGTTGCGGCTCCACTGGCCGGCTTAAAAAATGTTATAACAGGGGCTGTTCCTGCGGGCACAGGAAACGACCTTATTCAGATACTTGGTTTTCCGGGAAGATTTACCGAAAAGGAATGGGATATTTTCTTCAGTCAAAATACTGCTCTTATGGATGCCGGTGAAGTGAACGGGAAACTCTTCCTGAATGGTATGGGTCTTGGATTTGATGCACAGGTTGCTTCTGAAAACTATGTTGAACCCGGAAAAGTTAAAAAAGGCGGGGCACATAAATATATCTGGCACATTGTCAAAACTCTTCTCTTCTTTCGCGAGAAAAAGATGATAACAACAAGTAACGGCGAAAGGACCAATACTGATTGCTTTATTAATACTGTTGCCAATGGCAGAAGATTTGCCGGCGGATTTTTTCTTACACCCGGAGCTTTTGCAAATGACGGTCTCCTGGATGTTTGTTCAATTAAAAAGCTTAACCTTTATCACAGGTTCAGACTGCTTCTAAAAGTACCTCAAGGAAAGCACATATATGACAGAAGGGTAAGGTACTTTCAGACAGCCTTCCTGGATATTGAATTTCCCGAAAAAGTGCCTTTCCATGTAGATGGAGAACTGCATTTTGCGCAGAAATTCAGCATCAGAATCATTCCCGGAGCCTTCAATGTTATCTATAACCCCGATGGCAATCACTTCTTCAAAAAGAAAAACTGACAGTGGCTATATTGTCTTTTTCGACCTTGACCATACTCTTACTTGGGAAGTAAGCGGAAGACTAATAGCAATTGAAGCTTTCAGAAGGAATCTTTTACCGCCATCAACACTGTTTAAAGCATTGTTTCTGCAGATATTTTTTAAGCTAAAGTTGCTGAATCCTGTTGCAATAATGCATGAGATGACCCGATGGATGAAAGATCTTCCGGAAGAAATCCTTGTTGAAATTTGTGAGGATATAGTACGAAAATCAATTCTTCCTTCAATATTCCCTGAAGCAGTAAATGAGCTAAAAAAGCATAAAAGTATGGGAGCTTTTACTGTTTTACTCTCCTCAACTATAAGGCCTGTCTGCGAAGCAGTGTCACGCGGACTGGATATAGATGACATTCTCTGCACCGAGCTTGAAATATCGGACAGGCGCTTCACAGGCAGGCCGGATGGAGGTTTCTGTTACGGAGCGGGGAAAGCTGAAAAAATGAGATTTTATTGTGAAAAAAATAACAGATCCCTTCAAAGTGCCTGGTATTACGGTGATTCACTTTCTGATCTTCCTGTCTTCAGAATAGTCGGAAATCCGGTATGTGTTAATCCCGGCGAAAAACTTAAAAAACTGGCAAATGCTGAAGGATGGATCATTAATTACTGGCATAAGAAGGGTAAATGACAGAATAATTTATAATTTTGAAATTCCTCTGAGAGTAAGTCAATATCTAAATTTATTTATATGAACAGGATAATAATTTTAAGCGCAATAATGACTTTAATGATTTCGTGCAATAATGCCGGCAAAGGCAGGATAGACTATCCTGTAACAAAAAAAGGAACGGTGGCTGATACTTTCTTCGGGACAGTCATAGCAGATCCTTACCGCTGGCTTGAGGATGACATGTCGGAAGAGACTGCCGGATGGGTGACGGAACAGAATAAGATTACTTTTGGTTACCTTGAAAAAATACCCTACCGGGAGCAGATAAGAACGCGCCTGGCTGAGATGTGGAATTATGAAAAATATGGAATGCCATACAGGGAAGGTGAGTATACATATTTCTCCAAAAATGACGGTTTACAGAATCAGTCTGTGATTTACAGGCAGAAAGAGGGAGGAGAACCGGAGGTTTTTCTGGATCCGAACAAGTTTTCTGCTGACGGCACCACTTCTCTTGGTGAAATGGGTTTCTCAAAAGACGGAACTCTTGCCGCTTACTCAATATCGGAAGGCGGCTCCGACTGGAGAAAAATCATTTCCATAAACGCTCTTACAAAAGAAATCATTGGTGACACACTCAGAGATATTAAATTCAGCGGCATTTCCTGGAAAGGTAATGAAGGGTTCTTTTATTCAAGCTACGATAAGCCTGAAGGAAGTGAGCTTTCTGCAATGACTGACCATCACAAGCTATATTTCCATAAATTAGGCACCGCTCAGACGTCCGACGAAATTGTATTCGGAGCCGACAGGAAAAGAAGGTATGTAAGCGGCAGTGTTACAGAAGACGGAAGATACCTTGTTGTCACCGCTTCTGTTTCAACGACAGGCAATGAGCTTTATATAAAAGACCTGACAAAAAAATCGGACAACTTTATCACCGTTATCGGGAATTTTGACAATGACCACTATGTCCTTGACAACCAAGGTTCAAAACTCTTCATTTACACTAACCTCAATGCCCCGAACGGGAAGATAGTCACTGTTGATGCAGAAAATCCGGGACCTGAAAACTGGGTTGACTTCATTCCTGAAACAGAAAACGTACTCCAACCTTCAACATGTGCCGGGTATTTTTTCGCAAATTACCTCAGGGATGCCATTTCATATGTAAAGCAATATGACAGTAACGGAACTCTTGTCCGTGAAATAAAACTGCCCGGAGCCGGAAGCGCCTCAGGTTTCAGCGGAAAGAAAGATGACAAAGCTGTGTACTTTTCCTTTACAAATTACATCACTCCTTCGACAATTTTTAAAATGAATCCGGAAACCGGGGAGACTGAAATATATAAGAAGCCTGTAGTAATGTTTGACGGAGAAAAATATGCTTCCGAACAGGTATTTTACACCTCAAAAGACGGCACACGTATCCCGATGATAATAACATATAATAAGAACCTGGTCCGCAACGGCAAGAATCCAACAATTCTTTATGGTTACGGAGGATTCAACATAAGCCAGACTCCTTCGTTTGGAATCTCGACAGCCTTATGGCTTGAACTTGGAGGTGTATATGCAGTGCCTAACATAAGGGGCGGAGGAGAATACGGTGAAGAATGGCATCTGGCAGGAACCAAAATGAACAAGCAAAATGTTTTTGATGATTTCATAGCCGCAGCTGAATATCTTATCGAAAACAAGTATACCTCCCCCTCTTTCCTTGCTGTCAGAGGCGGTTCAAATGGAGGCCTGCTGGTTGGAGCAGTGATGACACAGAGGCCGGAGCTTTTCAAAGTAGCCTTGCCTGCAGTCGGGGTTCTCGATATGCTTAGATATCACAAATTCACTGCCGGAGCCGGCTGGGCGTATGATTACGGAACAGCTGACGAAAGCCCTGAAATGTTCAGTTATCTTCTGAAATATTCACCTGTGCATAATGTAAGGGAAGGGGTAAAATATCCTGCTACCCTTATAACCACGAGCGATCATGATGACCGGGTAGTGCCTGCTCATTCGTTCAAATTTGCCGCTCATCTCCAGGAAAAACAGGCAGGAAATGCCCCGGTTCTTATAAGAATCGAAACCAATGCGGGCCATGGAGCAGGCATCCCTGTTAGCAAGTCGATCGAACAGTATGCTGATATTTTCAGTTTTACTCTCTGGAATATGGGCATAAGAAAACTCTGAGTAATACTGCTTCAGTTTCTCTTATCCTATCTTACAACATATTTCTTTACGGGGATTTCACCATAAGCAGGAGTAACGAAAGGTTTTCCCTTTTTTAATCCTACATTGCCAAATCCTGTTTTCGTGGAAATAAATGATGTGAAATCTCCGATTTTTGAATCTATAAACAGAGTGCTGTCGGTTGCGTCATATCTGACACCCGTCAAGCCCTGCAGTAATGCATAGGATGACATAGCTCTTGCATACCAGTGGCCGCATTCATACTCATCGAAAGGATTCCTGACAGTACCATCATATCGCTTCCGGCAGGTTCTCACTATTTCAAGTCCCTTTTCCACCTCGCCCATCATCATCAGGTGTGATGCAACCTGATACTCAATGCCGGTCCAGACTTCATCACTATACACAAAGGGTAATGAAGGCTTGCCTCCTTTTGGCCAGGAGCATAAAAGAAGACCGCCTTCATCTCCCAGTGCATAAGCAGGTCTCTGGGGATTGGAATGATCTGTAAGGTCCCTGACAAAATTGTAATTATAGACAGAGTTAAGATGGCTCTTTATTTTCGATCTATCTGCTATCTCTTCCAGACCACACACAGAAGCGATCCATGCTCCAAGGACTCCGTCAGAAAGGCACCCTGAGCCGTACTGATACTTGGGTCCTTCCTTTTGAAGCAGATCCCGTGCCTCTTCCGAATAATCAGAGCTCCATGATCCAAGGGATGCTTCAACCGGATCGGGCGAATTAAGGCCTTTCCAAACCACTTTCTGAAAGAAATACTCGCCGTTGAAAAGGTCAGTTTCAAGGGCAGTTCTTCCTTTTGTGTAGAGTTCCATGTATCTTTCAACATTATCTCCCAAATAACCGCCCATTTCAGATATGGCTTTCAGAGCGCCAAGGTAAAAACTCGTGCACATGCCGTCAGGGCCCCAGAACTCAATGTCATAAGTATTGTGGTGTGGTTCCTCCAAGGTTCCTGTCGAGCGTGGATCCCATGTCCTTATGCAGTAATCCATGCTTTCCTTCACTGAAGGGTAAATTCTTCTTAGCCATCCCGTATCCCCGCTGATGCGCCAGTCGCGGTAAACCTTCATTATACCCCCCAGCTGGCCGTCAGCAGCCGCATAGAAAGTTGATGCGACTGGCCTGACAGGTAAAGCTGACCTGAATGTCTGATGTCCTTCCTCATCCTGACTGCAAAAGAATTCAGTTTCCCTCAGAGTCCTTTCCAGGTCAGGGAAAAGATGTGGTATTGCCTGAGCATAATTCCACACGTGAGTGCAGGATCCGGCACAACATCCGGAATTATCACTGCATCCTTCCCAGTTCCATAGTTTGCCGTCTGTCTGTCGGAGCACAGTCGGAGACTTAAGAATAGTAAGATTTGCCGCTACTGCTTCCAGTACTTCTCCGGGCAGTGTGCTTGCATAAAAACTATCCCTGAACAATTCGGACTTTCTTTTGAGATCAAAATAGTTTTCCCTCCAGTAATCAGACACTGCATAAACATCTTCAAACCTGCCTGAATACCATGGTTTGTAATAAGTCTGACTGCATGAGCAGGACTGGTTTTCCTTTAGTTCCTTCTTCTCCGGATCGGTGCCATATCTCAGGTTTGTATCAGGGACATACCAGGCAAAAAGAATATGAATAGTCTTTGTTTCACCCGGACTCAAAATAAGTGGCACAAAAAGAGAAGCCCCCGGGGCATCTTTATCCACAGGCATACTACTTCTTATCTCACCGGCAGAGATTGTCTTCCATGTGATCGTGAGAGGGTCCCACCATCCTCCCCTGAACCAGCAATGATCTGTGATAACTGAGCTTTCAGTTGTAAAAACAGCAAAATCTCCCCTGGTTTCAGGCTTTCCATCCACACCCTTTTCAGAAAGCACAAATCCGCCGGGTATGGTTTTTATTGTAGAGTTTCCATTCTGCTGAGACATGAAGTTTTCTGAGTTAAATGAAAACAGAGCCTCCATCTCTGAATTTCCGCTGTTTCTGAAGGTATATTCCAGGGCTCCCACAGGGAGGCTTGAATTATCAGCATCGGTTGGTATAAAAGGACTCCATGCTGTCAATGATACTTCAAGCGGCATATCACTGTCATTCAACATTATTGTTGCAAATGGAAATCTGGAAGTAAATTCGGCCTTCTCAAACCGGGGCAATCCGTAGCTTTTCCCGGGAGATCCGTTTCCGGCATTCGGTATGCCGGATTTTTTCCAATCGGGAACCTGGCCTTCAACTACTTTTGCTCCATTCCTGATTCCTTTGACTGTAACAGCAGCAAACATCAGAGGTTCCCTGAATATCTCGGGACGGTTTCTTACCGACATATGTGAGATAGCTCCTGTACCCTCAATGCAGAACATACCTGCACCTATGCCGCCGACAGGAAAAGCAATATAGTTCAGATTACTGCCAGAATAAACACCATTAAATTCATAAGAAACCTTTTCTTCCGGTTCTCTGATACATCCGTGCACTGACGCAATGATGCAGATTGCCGTCAGACATAAAGCAGTATTTGTTTTCATCCTGAAATAAAAATATAAGACACAGGCTCAGTAGCCGTAATTCAATTACCATAAAAACAACCTGGCCTAGCTGTTATGAATTCTGACCAGTCTGTCGCACAAATCTCTGAGACCTTCCGGAGTGTCTCCTCCGGGCTGTTCGATGGTGGTCCAGTCCTGGTAGCCAATCTCATCAATAGCTGTCATAACTGCACTCCAGTTTACATCTCCCTCAAGCAGTTTTGTATTGAAACCTGCTGATCTTCCCTGTGTATCCGCAATTTTCCTGCTATATTCCTTGATGTGAATTTTTGCTATTCTTTTCCCAAGTATTCTGATCCACTGTTCTGGCCAACCGTAAGCAACTATATTTCCGCAATCAAAATAAAATCCCACCATCGGGCTCCCGAACTGGTCTACATAATTGACTGCTTCAAGAGGGCTAAGCAGGAAGTTATTCCACACATTCTCAATGGCGATTTTAACCTCAAGTTTTTCGGCCAGCGGGAGGATCTTTTTTATTTCGGAGGTAGTCCGGTCCCAGCAGACTCCATAATCAACCGTTTCGGTTACTCTTCCCGGGACAAGGAGAACTGTATCTGCACCATAAGCTTTTGCATCCTCAAGCGTTACTTTCAGTGCTTCCAGCCCTTGCTCCCTGACAGAAGGATCAGGATCTGAAAGCAGATATTTCCAGTGCAGTGCCCCGCATACACTTGGAATTTTCAGTCCGGTTTCGTCACGGGCTTTGAGGACTTCATTTCTGTCGAGGTGGCTGTTGACTTCAATACCGTCAAATCCTGCCTCTTTTGCTGAGATGAATTTTTCTGCAACGGTTTTTCCAACCCTGTTGCTTCCCCACATTATGCCCTTTTTAAGGTTTCTGGCAGGCAATATGGGGACACCCTGAATACCTGCTAAAGGTGCCGAAGCTATCATAGCTGCACCTATTATCGTTTGTCTGGCAAATTGTCGTCTGTTCATGTCATTATACATTAGGTTCGTTTCCGATTACAGGTACTTTTTCGGTTATTCCCGGAACAGGGCCAAATTCATAGGTTTTGGGGCCGAGGTACAGGTCTGAATTCATCACTTCGTCCCATGTAACATCCTTTCCGGTATATGCTGACATACGACCCATTATTGCAATAAGAGTTGAATTTACCTGTGCTTCTGCATCATTTATCAGATTCCCTGTCCGTATTCCGGTAACCAGGTTGACATGTTCCTGAACGAAAGGATCCTTAACCTTCCATGTTGTATCAGTTGAGCCTTCTTCAGGATAAGGATATTTCCATACCTCCTCACCTTTCAGGTTGTAGATAGTTCCTCTTGCATCAGCGAAGCCTTCTGTTCCGACGATTAATTGCTTTGTGAGGTTTGAACATCCCGAAATTTGTCTGGCCGCGCAGTGCGTGTGCATGCCATTGTCGTAGATATACTCAACGCTGAAAAAATCATACTGGTCGCCCGTTACTCTTCTTTGTCTGCCTCCCCATCCTATTGCCTTAACAGGATTTTTGCCAAGATGCCAGTTCATCACGTCAATTTCGTGAATAAACTGTTCCACAATATGGTCGCCTGAAAGCCAGCAGAAGTTTGCCCAGTTGCGCAGCATATATTCCATGTCGGTCCATCCTGGTTGTCTTCTTATAACCCACAGTGAGCCGCCATTTCTTATAATATGTGCACTTACTATTTCGCCAATCTGCCCGCTGGCCACTCTTCTCCATGTCTCGATGAAATCTTTCTGGGATCTCCTGATAGTTCCGCTTACTATGCAGAGTCCTTTTTCAGCGGCTCTTTTTGATGCTACCAGAACCTTCCGTGCACCAACCGGGTCAACTGCACATGGTTTTTCCATGAAGATGTGTTTTCCGGCATTAACAGCCGCTTCAACATGTGCCGGTCTGAAGTGAGGCGGGGTACAGAGCAGAACTAAATCCACACCTGAGTCTATTACTTTTTCGTAGCTGTCAAATCCAACGAAGCAATTTTCATCAGAAATCTCTACATTCCTTTCTTTTTTCAGCTGTTCGCGGCATTGGTCGAGTTTATCCTTAAAAACGTCACCAAGCGCGGTTATTTGAAGGTTGGGGCCCGCATCAAGGAAATTAATGGCGGCACCTGTTCCCCTTCCACCGCATCCTATAAGACCTGCCTTCAGA
>JABUEV010000038.1 GCA_013314865.1 Bacteroidales bacterium
CATTTTTTGTGATGAGTTTTGTCGACCTGGCCGGGATTGGGGTCGACAGGCTTCCCTATTCTGATAGGCTGGATCAGCGGCATAAGCAATATCGGAACGGGAATGATAATCCTGGTGGCATGCATGGTTTACCTGTGGATTGTGGCAATGTATTGTCTCAGAAAACAATAGGCAGGTGGTATAGTCCTGCAGTCATGTCGAAGTCCCGCTTTGCGGGATAAACTCCGCGAAGATCCTCTGACGAAACTTCGTTTGTCAGGGCAAGCCCGACCGGATTGAAAATCCTGACAGGAGCGTCGGGACAGTCGTGAAGGCATGTAACAGAGCAGGTTTGTGTTTTTAAGTCAAATTGTTAAACAGGCATAATTAAATTTGATGTGATTATTTCTCCGGCTTTGGATTTTGGCGAACACAGTGAGCCAATCCCGCACAGCGGAATCAGACTTATTTTGTTAACAACTAAAACCAGAATATTATGAAAAAATTTTCCAGGAGCAGACGTGATTTCATCAGGAAAGGCACTGCTGCAGCAGTTGCATTGACCATAGTACCCAGGCATGTATTGGGTGGCAATGGATTCACTCCGCCAAGCGACCAGCTGACAAAAGGGATAATAGGTACAGGAGGCATGGGTCGCGGACATATACCTTATGAAGGAACTAGAGTGGTAGCTCTGTGCGATGTCGACAAAAATCATTTGAATGAAGCAGTTGGACTTGCCGGCGGTAACGTTGCTGCCTATCATGATTTCCGCGAACTTCTTGCCAGACCCGATGTTGACATAGTCCATATTGCCACCCCGCCGCACTGGCACGGAATAATGGCAAAGATGGCTGCTGAGGCAGGAAAGGATATCTGGTGTGAAAAGCCAATGACTCGAACTATCGGCGAAGGCATAAAGGTAGTGGAGGCAGTAAAGAGGCATGGAAGAATGTTCAGGCTAAATACATGGTTCAGGTTTACAGATCAGTTTTACGGGCTTGGAACTACCGTCAGGCCTTTGAAAAAACTGGTCGACAGCGGCGTACTGGGCTGGCCGCTGAAAGTTACCGTAAGCGGCATAACCGGATATGACTGGAAGTTCTATTGGAGCGGGCTACATAATCTTACTCCGATGCCTGTACCCCCTGAACTTGATTATGACATGTGGCTGGGCCCGGCACCTTACAAACCATATAACCCTGAAAGAGTGCATTCAAAATTCCGCGGTTACTGGGATTATGACGGTGGAGGCCTCGGTGATATGGGACAGCATTATCTCGATCCTGTGCAGTATATGCTTGGCAAGGATGAGACCGGACCGGTTTCGGTCGAAATTGATGCCCCTCAACAGCATTATGACGCTGTCGGATCATGGAGACGAATAACTTATACCTACGCCGACGGATGCCAGATAATACTCGACGGCGAAAACCGCGATACTGATGCCGCTTATATTGAGGGCCCGGGTGGAAAAGTCTTTAAGGGTTTCAGGTCAACCATTAAAGATATGCAGAAACTTATTGATTCACTGCCCGATCCTGAACCTCAGGTTACATCATTTACAGAATCAGTCAAAACCAGAAAGAAATTTGCACTGAATGAATCTAACGGCCATAGATCGTGTTCTATAGTGAATCTTGGGGTGATTGCCTTGCGGCTTGGAAGAAACCTGAAATATGACCCGGACAAACAGCAGTTTATTGATGACGAGGCAGCAAACAGGCTTATCAACCAGCCAATGCGCGGACCATGGAAAATATGAATTATTTAAACGAAACGGAGGCTTATATATGAAAACATTCAGGATATTATCAATAGTATTCTTCTGCATGCTAACCTTTTCATCCGGGTTGCACGCTCAGGATAAAAGAACTCTTGAAACAAAAATTGCAGACCTGCTGGCACAAATGCCCGTAAATGATCTCCGGCTTACCGATAAGCTCATGGGTGAGATGCTGCTCCTTGGAGAAGAAGGATTAAAGCAGATTTGCAGTCAGATTATTCCTGCCGGAACGGGTGATGATACCCGTGCAAGGTTTGCTGTGGAGAGTTTTTCAAGATTCATTTCTAAACCCGGAAATGATAACAACAGGGAGCTGTGGGAAAAGATTTGCATAGGTTTTATTGGAAGCAGGAATGATGCAGGTGTAAGGGATTTCTTTATAAAACAGCTTCAGCTCATTGGCGGAAGGAATTCCGTTAATACTCTTAAAGACCTGCTTAGTGTCAGGGATCTTTGCGAACCGGCGGTAGCGGCTCTCCAGTCAATTGGAGGAAGCGAAGCTGAATCAGCACTGGCAGATGCTCTGAAAAGCGGCAGTCTCCAATGCCCTGCATCAGTGCTTAATGCTCTTGCTTCAATGAAATCTTCTTTATCAGTGGACGAATATATAAGGTTTGCGTCCGACAAAAACCCGGATATCAGGTCGTCTGCACTGAATGCCCCTGCACAGAGCGCCTCACCTCTGGCCTACCCTGTACTCGTAAGGGCAGCATCTTCAGCCGGTTACAAATGGGAACCAACAGGAGCCGTAGATGCACTTCTGAATTACGCCAGGAATGTGGCAATGAAAGGTGACCTCAAAACTATGGACAAAATAAGCAAACTGATCATGTCGGAATGCAAGGATCCTTTATCAGTACACTACAGAATTGCCGCGCTTGAAAATATGATAAGCTTTCATAAGGCAGATGCTATGAAGCAAGTTATTAAGGCAATGAAGGATCCGGATAAAGCTTTTCGCAATGGAGTCCTCCAGGCTTCGTTGTCGATATCCAGACCCGCAATCACAGAGGAGTGGATTAAATATTTTCCCAAAGCCCCTGCAGAAGCCAAACCTGAAATAATCACCATGCTGGGATTGCGTGGCGACAAGAATGCAATTCCCCTTCTGACATCAGCCTTATCGCATGAAGATCAGAACGTGCGAATCGAATCTGCAACAGCACTCTCAAAGCTCGCAAAGGGAGAAGCAGTAAGTCCGCTGATAGGGTACCTGAAGAAATATACGGATAAAAACGATCAGGAAGCTGCCAGAACTGCACTTATCAGCAGTGGTGGAAATGATATGGTTGCACAACTTCTGCCAGTATTGAAAGAGGGTCCGGCGGAAGCAAAGAAAACTGCTATGGAAATAATGGCCTGGAATAAAGGGAACCAGTACTTCAAAGAGATTCTTAATTTTACCTCTTCGAGCGATACTGCTCTCAGAAATACTGCCTACAGGTCGCTTTCAGCCATGGCAGAGCCTGGAGACCAGAAAGAACTTATTGATCTGATAATTAAAACAGCCGACCCTGAACTTGTCGGCTATGTCCGGGAGGCTCTTGCGACAGCTGCCGGAAAAATTGAAAATCCTTCCCAAAGATCCGAAGAGATTTTAAAAGCAATAAACGAAAAAGGCGCTAAAGAGAAGCTTATACCTGTTCTTGCACAAACAGGAGGAAGGGAAGCCCTTGCACTCGTTTTAAAAGAGTTTGAGCAAGGAAATCCTGAAATGCGTGACATTTGCTTTAAAACACTTACATCATGGCATGATCATACTGCTTCCTCAGCGCTTTACGAGATTTGTGCCTCAGGAAACAAGACATTTGAAGCTCCAGCATTTGAAGGGTATGTCAGACAGGTACGCACAGCACAACTGCCTGACGAGCAGAAACTTCTCCTCCTCAGAAAGATCATGCCTTATGCACGGAGTGCACAGAGGAAAAACCAGATCATAAGTGAGATTGGCAGATTGAAAACATACCAGGCACTCTTTTTTGTCTCAAATTATCTCGATGATCCGGAGACATCCTCAGCTGCTGCTTCAGCGGCAATGAATATAGCTTTGCCTTCTTCGGGTTCTTCCAATGGCATGTACGGAACAATGGTACGGGATATTCTGACCAGAGCTATCCCTAAACTGACGGGCTCTGAAAGCGAATATGAAAAGGAAAGGGTTGTTAAATATCTTGCATCTATGTCTGCCGATGAGGGTTTCAAACCTATGTTCAACGGCAAGGATCTGACCGGGTGGCAGGGCCTGGTTGAGAATCCTATCGCAAGGGCTAAAATGAGAAAGACAGACCTTGAACGCAAACAGGCGGAAGCAAATGTTAAAGTACCGGCAAACTGGAGTGTCAAAGATGGTTGTATATGGTTTAACGGGAAAGGAGACAACCTATGCTCTGTGGTTGAATATGGCGATTTTGAACTGCTGGTCGACTGGAAAATCTCAAAAGGAGGCGACAGCGGTATTTATCTCAGGGGAACCCCGCAGGTTCAGATTTGGGATACATCAAGAACTGAAGTAGGCGCTCAGGTGGGCTCAGGAGGTTTATATAACAACCAGAAAAATCCCTCTAAACCTCTTAAAGTCGCTGACAACCCTGTGGGCGACTGGAATACTTTCCGCATTATAATGATCGGAGAGAAGGTCTCCGTATGGCTGAACGGCGAACTGGTTGTCGACAATGTAACTATGGAAAACTACTGGGACAGAAGTATCCCCATTTTTCCTAAAGGCCCGATTGAACTCCAGGCTCATGGCACTGACCTTGCCTTCAGGGATATCTACGTAAGGGAAATAAGCGAAAAGGAATATAACCTGACACCTGAAGAAAAAGCTGACGGCTTTGTCGCACTTTTCAACGGAAGAAATCTTGATAACTGGATTGGTGATAAGAAATCATATGTTGTGGAAGACGGAATGATTGTCATAAAACCACAGGAAGGAAGCGGCGGCAATCTCTACACTGAAAAGGAATACTCTGATTTCATCTTCCGTTTTGAATTTCAACTCACGCCTGCGGCAAACAACGGACTGGGAATAAGGGCACCTCTTGAAGGAGACGCAGCTTATGTGGGAATGGAATTGCAAATACTCGATGACACTGCACCTGTTTATGCAAACCTCAGACCATACCAGTATCACGGTTCAATTTATGGTGTTGTTCCGGCAAAAAGAGGATTCCTCAAACCGGTTGGCGAATGGAATTATGAGGAGGTCTATGCAAAAGACACACACATAAGGATTACTCTTAATGGAAATGTGATAGTTGATGCCGATATTGCCGAAGCAAGGGATAAGGGAACAATGGACGGCAACCAGCATCCCGGGTTGAAAAACAAATCCGGTCATATAGGATTCCTTGGTCATGGTTCAGTTGTGAAATTCAGAAATATTAGAATAAAGGAGCTTGCTTCACAGTAATAAGACATTAAAAATAAGATAATTATGCGTTCAGTATTGCTGTTATCAACTGCATTTGTGCTTTGGATAAGCGCTTGTACAGTGGTAAAACCTCCTGAGCCTTACGGCCCGCTGCCTTCTGAAAGACAACTTGCATGGCATGAACTGGAATATTATATGTTTGTCCATTTTACTGTTAACACTTTCACAGATAAGGAATGGGGTTATGGTGATGAGGAACCCTCAGTCTTCAATCCTGCTGAGCTGGATTGCCGTCAGTGGGCACGTGTGGCCAAAGAGGCCGGAATGAAGGGTATAATAATTACCGCAAAACATCATGACGGATTTTGCCTGTGGCCTTCAGCTTTTACAGAACACTCTGTCAAAAACTCAAATTGGCGCAACGGGCAAGGAGATGTCCTTAAGGAACTAAGGGAAGCATGCAACGAATACGGATTGAAAATGGGAATCTATCTCTCTCCGTGGGACAGGAATTCTGCAGTTTACGGAACCCCTGAATACCTCACTTATTACAGGAACCAGTTGAGAGAGCTCTTAACACAATACGGAGAAATATTTGAAGTATGGTTTGACGGTGCAAATGGCGGTGACGGGTACTATGGCGGAGCAAGGGAGACACGCCGGATCGACAATAAAACCTATTACGACTGGGCCAATACTCACGCAATAGTGCGTGAATTACAGCCGCAGGCCGTAATGTTCAGCGATGCAGGACCCGATGTCAGGTGGGTTGGAAATGAAAGAGGCATGGGGAGCCTTACAAACTGGTGCCTGCTGAATAAGGATGAGATGTATCCGGGCGGCGACTTTGCTTCAATACTCGGAGAAGGCCACGAAAACGGAAAATACTGGGTGCCGGCCGAAGTTGACGTCTCAATTAGGAGAGGATGGTTCTATCATCCTTCACAGGATTCAATCGTAAGAAGTCCTGAAAATCTGCTCGAACTTTATTATTCTTCTGTAGGAAGAAACAGTAACCTGCTGTTGAATGTGCCTCCCGACAGGAGAGGACTTTTGCATGAAAATGATGTGAAATCACTGCTGGCTTTCAGGGAGCTTCGTGAAAAGGAATTTGAAAGAGAACTGGCAAAGGGAAAGAGGGCTACCGCTTCATCTGTAAGAGGGAAAAAGTTTACTGCTGGAAATGTTAATGACGGAAATCCGGAAACTTACTGGGCAACTCCTGATGATGTAACTTCTGCGAATGTTACGATTGACCTGGGAGAGGAAACAGAAGTAAACCGGATTATGCTCCAGGAATACATAAAACTCGGACAGAGAGTAAAGGAATTTAAAGTAGAAGCTTTATCAGGAGACCAATGGATTAACCTTGTTGACGGTACAACCATAGGATACAAAGTCATCCGCAGATTCCCGGTTGTAAAAGCCTCTAAAGTCAGGGTAACCATAACAAGCTCAAAAGCATGCCCGGTCATTTCAAACATTGAGCTTTACCGCGCACCGGGAGAATAGGGGAGAGTGAGAGGTAATCAGTAATCCCTGCCCGACTGACGCGGTCAGGCGGGGGTATTCGGTATTCGGTAATCGGTAGTCGGTAGTCGGTAATCATAAAAGATCAAAACCAAAAGACTAATAGACCAGTAGACAACTTCTATAAATTTCCCCCTTTGAAGGGGGTTAGGGGGATGTATTGAAGGCACAGGGCACGGTGCACAGGGCTCAGGGCACACTTGTCCTCCGAAGCCTTGGCGAAGGAGGAGGGCATAGAGGGTTTCAGAGTTTCAGGGTTTCAGAGTTTCAGGGTTTCAGAGTTTCAGGGATTAAAAATTTCAGAGATATAGTTACAGGAATCCAGACTGTCCCGACGCTCCTGACGATCCATCAGTCGACGGATGTCAGGATCTGAGATACGGTCAGGCCTGCCCTGACAAACGAAGTTTCGTCAGTGGCTTGCCCTGACAAACGAAGTTTCGTCAGAGGATCTTCGCGGAGTTTATCCCGCAAAGCGGGACTTCGACAAGAACTCAAGACTGCAAGACTGCACAACTGCACAACTGCACGACTGCACGACCGAACAAAGGCGCAGGACCAAAATGCAAACATAGAGTATCTATTACTTTGCCGGCACTCCGACAGTCTGTGACAGGATTATCACCTGGTTTGAACGTAATCACATTTCAACTGCAAGTCTTTCCCTGGGTACGAGTCCTCTGATAACGCATCCCAGGTTGGCTGATGCACAATAGAGATAGACATTCTGTGCTATAAAGCCTGTGTTTGTCCATGGATAAAGCAGGTCAGAGTCTGTTATCTCATCGCCTTCCTTTTTCCCCATTTTTCCAAGGTCAGCTACATAGATAAGGTTTACCGGGGCCGTTCCGACAAAATCCTGGGTGCCGCAGACAGCCCGTATGTCCCTTCCATGAATCTGGCGAAGAATGTTGGCTTCTGCATCATAAAGATATAAGCCGCTTTTCATGGAAACATACACATCTATCTCCTGAACATTCCTGGCTGATGGTGCTGTTCTCTTTTTCTCAGCCGGCCTGTTAAAACCCCATCCTGCCCATAGGAGATCTGACAGTTGCTGAAGTGAAAGGTCTGCGGGAGAAAAGTTCCTTGTGGTAGCTCTTTCAGACAAAGCCTGCATCAGCGGTTTGCCTCCGGTTCTGTCAGGGGCGGGTAGAGCAATATCCTGAGAAGTCGCCATGAAGAAAAACGAATTAAACATTAAAAGAGTTAATGAAAGAACAATACTTTGTTTCATAGCCTGAAAGATTTTATTGTTGCTCTGTAAGAAACTTTTAAAACCCGATAATCTCCAGAACTGAAAGAATTCATGCCAGTTCTCCCGGCTGTATTTGTAATCAATTCTGCTTGAACATTTTAGCAATCTTCAGTATGCCTGATACCTTTATCGCCAGGCTTTCCCAGTCTTTTTTCTGAATAATTTCCTTTGTGATAAGATTTGATCCTATCCCCACACAACATGCGCCGGCATTATACCATTCCCTAAGGTTTTCAAGAGTTGGTTCCACACCTCCGGTGGGCATGAGGCTTGTCCAGGGACAAGGGCCTTTGACGGCTTTAATAAACTCAGGTCCTCCGACTGACAATCCCGGAAATATTTTAACAATCTCTGCACCAAGCTCTTCAGCATAATTAATCTCAGTAACTGAACCGCATCCCGGAATCCAGAGTATTTTCCTCCTGTTGCAGACTCTTGCTATTTCAGGATTCAGTAGGGGAGATACAATAAAATTGGCTCCCAGCTGAATGAACAAAGAGGCGGTTCCTGCATCCACCACCGAACCAACACCTATCATGAGGGCCGGCATCTCCTTTTCTGCCCATTTGTTCAGTTCACTGAAGAGCTCATGAGCATAATCACCGCGGTTTGTGAATTCAAATATTCTAATACCCCCGTCATAACAGGCTTTAATCACATTCCTGCATACTTCGGGATCCTTGTGATAAAATATCGGCACAATGCCGGCATCATACATCTTTGTTATTACGTCTGTTCTCTTAAACCTTGCCATGTAATTTCATTTTGGATTATTGCAAATATATCTTTTTTTATACTGAATCATTTCGGTTTATGCAGGTTATTAATTTCAGTTCAGACAGATTACCTTTTAAATCATCTAAACACATTTGTATTGATATTTTATTTCCGGTGTTTTCACTCTTGTCATAATTAGCTATATTAGCCGGACAGAGTTTTGAGATGGCCCTGAACTATATCTGGATAGCATTCTTTCTGATAGGGTTTGTAGTTGCCCTGGGGAAGCTGATCTTTACCGGTAATACCCAGATATTCAATGACCTTGTAAATGCAGTTTTCACCAACGCCAAAACAGGTTTTGAAATTTCACTTGGTCTCACAGGCGTTCTGACATTATGGTTAGGTTTGATGAAAGTTGGAGAACAGGGAGGTGTGGTAAATATGCTTAGCAGACTTTTCGGACCTCTGTTCCGCCGGCTTTTTCCTGAACTGCCCGAAGGACATCCTGCTTACGGCTCAATCATTCTGAACATTTCTGCTAACATGCTCGGACTTGACAATGCTGCAACACCCATGGGACTTAAAGCAATGAAAGAAATGCAGGAAGCAAATCCGCATAAGGACAGAGCCTCAAATGCACAAATCATGTTCCTCGTCCTGAATGCATCGGGTCTTACCATTATTCCTGTAAGCATTATCGTCTATCGTACCCAGCTGGGTGCTGTAAATCCTGCTGATATTTTTATACCAATACTTATTGCGACTTTTGTCGCAACCATGGCAGGACTTATCAGTGTTGCTTTGATTCAGAAAATTAATCTCCTTGACAAGGTGATCGTTGCATACCTGGGAGGACTGACAGCAATTATCACCGGTATTATTTTATATTTCAGCAGTCTGCCCAAAGAACAGATAACAAGTGTATCCACATTTGCAGCCAATTTTTTTCTCCTTTGCATCATAGTGTTTTTCATAGTTCTCGCATTGATAAAAAAGGTTAATGTCTATGACTCGTTCATCGAAGGAGCAAAGGAGGGATTTAACATTGCCGTCAAGATTATACCATTTCTTGTGGCAATACTGGTGGCGATAGGCATTTTCAGAGCTTCAGGTGCAATGGATTTTATAATAGCAGGGCTGGAGAGATTCTTTGCCTGGCTGGGTTTTGACACCCGCTTTACCGGAGCTCTTCCGGTGGCATTTATGAAACCCCTGAGCGGAAGCGGTGCAAGGGGACTGATGATAGATGCCATGACAACTTACGGTGCCGATTCTTTTATCGGCAGGCTCTCCTGTACACTGCAGGGCGCTACCGACACCACCTTCTATATCATTGCTGTTTATTTTGGATCCGTAGGGATAAAGAATACAAGACATGCCATCGGATGCGGTTTGATAGCGGACCTTGCAGGTGCTGTTGCAGCTATTCTTGTGGCATATTTGTTCTTCGGAAAAGGGTAGGGGGTAAGCACAGGGCTCAGGCCTATGGCACTGACCGACGGAGGTCGAAGACACTGACCGACTGAGGAGCGTCAGTGAGCGTCAGTGGCACAGAGCTAAGGGTTTTTCAGGGTTTCAGGGTTTAAAAATTTCAGAGATATAGTTTAAAACCCCGACTTCAAGACTGCATGACTGCAAGACTGCATGACTCAATGAGTCCCGGCTAGTTGGGACGACGAAGTTCCGCGAAGCGGAAGCAAGACTGCAAAACCTGCAAAACTTAATAACAGACCAGCAGACCAGTAGACCAGTAGACTTTATAATATACTACGCATTAATGATATTTGGTAACATTTTATGAATCCAGCCTTAACTGCCACATTCGTCATACTTTGCATTATTCTGATAATATACCTTACAGCAAGGCTTAAGCTTCATGCTTTCATCTCTCTTTTCATTGTATCCCTGCTGCTGGCATTTGCCACGCTTCCTGCCAAAACCATCATAACAACTATAAAGGAAGGATTCGGAAGCACAATGGGCTCTATAGGATTCCTGATCATTCTTGGCGCCATAATCGGAGTCACACTCGACAAGACAGGTGCTACCATAAGCATTGCAAACTACATTCTGTCAAAGACAGGTGAGAAGAGAAGCGCTGCAGCTATGGGTATTACAGGATTTGTGACGGGATTGCCTATTTTCTGTGACTCCGGATTCATAATACTTAGCGGACTGGCCAGATCGTTCAGTGCAAGGGCTAAAATTGCGATGCCTTTCATGGCTTCAGTGCTTGCATGCTCGCTTTACTCTGTCCATTGTCTGATTCCTCCACACCCCGGAGCCCTTGCAGCAGCAGGCATTTTCAATGTCAATCTTGGCTATCTCATTCTGGCAGGTATCCTTTTTGCAGTGCCCGGAGCTTTGTCAGCTTATTTCTGGAGCAAATGGATCAGCAGAGGAAAGAACTACCTTCCTG
>JABUEV010000039.1 GCA_013314865.1 Bacteroidales bacterium
AGAAACCCGATTTTCAGGTTTAAAAGTTGTAACCTATTGGAATAGTGTGATTGTGAGAGCGAGACAAATAAGCAAAATATACAGATCTTTCAGCTTTTTGATATTGTAAGGCCATGCCTATACCCTACCCCTATTTTTGGCCAAAAGTTACCAGAATAATCTTCTGCATATTAAAAAATAAATTAAATATTATAACTCCTAACTCACAGTATCTGACCTCCATATGCAAGAAAAAATTGACTTTGTTATTTTGCTGTTGTAACTTTGAATAAAAATCTACCGTGACAAGTATCTTTTCATGGATCAGGCATTTATCAGGAAACTCACTGAAATTGTCATCGCTAATCTTACCAATGAAGCCTTCGGAGTCAAGCAGTTGGCTAAGAAAGCAGGCATGAGCCATGCAAGCCTGCATCGCAGATTGAAGTCCATAAAAAACCAGAATGTTTCCCAGTTTATCCGGGAAATAAGGCTGCAGAAGGCGATGGAGCTTTTACACCAGAATGCAGGAACTGTTTCTGAGATAGCCTTTATGGTCGGATTTAGAAGTCCTGCCTACTTTATTAAATGCTTTCATGAATATTATGGTTTTTCTCCGGGTGAAGTCAAAAAAACAGACCTGATCCAAACAGAGTTTAAGAACGGTATTGATGATAATGGATCATCAACTTCAGAACAGGTACAGGTAATACAAATATCAGGACCATCCGGTCGGATGAAATTAAGCTATCGGATTGCTGCATTAACAGGATTATTTGTAATTATTTTATTTCCACTCACCTGGTTTTTGAATAACTTACTCATTAAACAGCATAATGTTCCTGGACTTACAGAAAATGATAAATCAATTGTTGTTCTGCCATTTAAAAACCTCACTGATAATCCTGATAATCAATATATTGCTGACGGCATCATGGAAGATGTTCTTAATGACCTGTATCAGGTAAGCGACTTAAGGTTGATATCACGTACCACATCAGAACACTTCCGGGAAACCGGCTTCACATCATGGGAAATTGCCCGGGAGGTAAATGCGAATTATGTACTCGAAGGTAGCGTCCGACGGTATGGCAACAAGATCAGGATCAGCGTTCATCTAATAGATGCTTACCACGACCAGTATCTCTGGTCAGCAAATTTTGACCGGGATATTACCGATATAATTGGTGTTCAGAGTAATATTGCCATGCAGATTGCCCTGAAGCTAAAAGCTGAAATTTCCGAAAGTGAAATCTATCAAATTGAGGATATTCCAACAAAAAATCCTGAAGCTTATGATTATTACCTGAAAGGCAAATTTTTATTTAACAAAGCCACAAATGAACAACGGGTTGACAACAGCAAAGAGTGGATTAATGGCAGCATTCAATATTTTGAAAAGGCAATATCTGTGGATAAGTATTTTACAGAAGCCTATGCAGGTCTGGCTAACTCCTGGTTTACTTTATCAGACTGGGGCTGGTATCAACCATATCTTGAAGGTATCCAGAAAGCCAGAGAATATAGTATGAAGGCGCTGGAGATAGATCCCGATTGTGCTGAAGCTCACTTTGTTAAAGGGTCTTTTCTTATATGGCCCGAGCGAAAGTGGGAGGAAGGACGTAAAGAGCTGGAGATTTCCATTCAGCTGAATCCAAATAATACCTACGCATATCAGGCTTTTATTCAGTTACTTATGATAACCGGACCCATTGAAGAGGCCCGTCTGTTCATGGACCGCGCCATTGAGCTTGAACCCTTTAACTGGGTTTTACACAACCTGAATGCATGGATATATTATTTCGAAGACAGACATAAGGAATCGCTGGAGGCTTGCAGCATTGCCAGCGAACTTAATGATGATTATATTTTAAATAACTGGCTATTTTTTCTGAACTATGCAAAACTGGATGAAGGGATAAATGCTGCGGAAGAACTTCAAAAAATAATAAGGATTGAAACAAGATCCAGCCAATATGATACGGAGATAATGGATATATACAATAAGTCGGGTATTAAAGGACTTTTTACCTGGCTGATCGATATAAATATTAATAAACCAATTCCTGCTGTGGGTTTGATCGGTCAGCCATTTTTTATAGCCTGGTGGAACGCAATCCTGGGTAACAAGGAGAAATCAATTTACTGGCTGGGAAGGAATATGGAATCACAATCGGGAAACTATACATTTTTTAATCTGATTGCCACAAATCCCGATTTTGATATTCTGAGAAGTGATCCCCGGTTTCTGGCAATTATTGAAGAAATAGGGCTTACCCAATACAATACCAGAAAAGCTAAATAGAATTTACCGGATCCCTGCCTCTTACCACTTAAGAATCCAAGGTTGGTTTCTTTAACCTCAAAGATTCAACAAATTTAGATTTTAGTAAGTTGTTGAAATAGAATCTAAATACTTGCGAAAAAATTTATCAAATCTGCAACATAATTGCTATGTATACCCCTGTTTTAATACTAACTTATTAAATAGGAATTAAGGTTTCTATTGTTTAACCAAAATACATGAATTATGAAAACAAAGGCATTTTTATTATCATTCATTTTTTTATGTATCGGGTTGATGAAGCTTTCTGCTCAATCGGTGTCTTCAGATCTTAACAGATCATTCTCATATGATATTGAATGGGGATGGTATACTCCCGTATATTGCCAAGGGATTGAGATCGATAATTTATCAGCTGAATTAACTTGGCATATTACGACTCACTATAAAGATGGAATCTGGCAATGGGATATTATGGAGGTCCATGGCACAGCCACAAGTAGCTCTGGTGAAGTCTTTAAAGTAAAAGAAAAAGATAAAATTGCAGGGCCACAAAAATCGATAGCGGAATTATATACCTGGCATTACAATCTTATTGGAGACAGAGGCAGCCATTACATCGGCTATATGACATGGAATTTTGTTACTGGGGAATTTACTGTTGAAAAAACAGTATGTAAATAGTAATTTAAGTAATCTAAAACAAGCAATACAACAAGCTAAGCCCCCGGAATCAGCTTCGGGGGCTTTTTTGTGAAATCCTCGAACTTTTACTTTTTGAAAAAATAAGTTCCTATTTGAGTCTGGGAGATGGCTGCTTAAACCGGTTGCCATGACCACATTCCGCCATAAAGATGCCTTCTTCATATTTATCAATAATTCATTAGGTTAACTCCGGCCTGAGGTATTCAATTTTTACCGGCAAGAAGTGGCAAGAGTCACCTATTTTTCCAAGAATATTATAAACTGCCTTTTTCAGGAGGTTATCTTTTCTCCTGGTTATTTTCCGATATTCACCAGGTGATATCCCTGGTTTTGATTTAAAGAACCTCACGAAATTACTCTCATGAATTTGACTTAAACTGAATAAAATTTCAGAAATACTGAAAGAAGTCTGTTTTAAAAGTACCTTGGATTCCAGCATCCGTATATCAAAAGTCTGATAATCATTTCCTTCCTTGCCATCGAAACCCAATTTATGAAAGATACTGTGTTTCTAAACAGAATTCTTTATCAGTAAATTCCCTATTGATAAAGGAATTTGAAATTTTGATAAAAATTATGTAGCAATCTTTATTTAACTTTGATTATTAACTGAACAAAGCGTTCAAAAAAATCTACATTGAAATCATAAATTCCTCTTTACAATGAAAAACAAATCAACATTCTCAAGACGGGGTTTTATAACAAGTGCTGCAGCAGGGGCAGCTGCAATTGCGACAATCCCGTCTTCGGGCTTAATTGCATCCAGTTGTGCAGGACCGACTGCTTCTCCGGAAGCAAAGCCTCGTTTGATACCGAAACCGCAATTTAACGGTAAACCCAAACGCGGCGTCTCTCTTTACAGCTATACCGGCGTTTTTGGAGTAACCATGACAATGGAAGATTGTTTCATTGACATTAATGATATGGAGGCGGAAGGCATAGAGATTCTTGCGAACGGCCATATCCCCAATTATCCCGATCCATCTGAGGAATGGGTTGACTGGTGGTTCAGTATGCTGAATAAGTATAATCTTGTGCCTGCTGAATATGGTCACTGGGTTGATTCACGACGGCAGGCAGGTCGGACTCTGACTTCAAAGGAATCTTTTGATATGATTGTCCGGGACATTAAGCTGGCACACAAGCTTGGATTTAAAGTCGGGCGCACCAAACTTGGTGTTATCGATGAAACGCTGACACCTGTTGAAAACTGGAAGGAATTCATTAAAATGGCATTGCCGGTTGCAGAAGAAAATGATTTTGTAATGTGCCCTGAAATCCATATGCCTACAGTGCTGAAATCAAAAATGGTTGATGACTACGTCGATTTTATTGTTAAGACCGGAACCAGGAATTTCGGATTAAATATCGATTTCGGTGTTTTTTCTACTAAAGTGCCGAATATTCCGGGCATGGATCAGTTTAAACCCAGCCAACCTGAGGATATAATACCTCTTCTGCCTTACGTTCATGCTTGTCATGCAAAGTTTGGTAATATGTCAGATGATCTTATCGAAACAACACATCCATATCCCGAAATAATAAAAATACTGGTTGACCATAAATGGGAAGGATACCTGCTTAGTGAATACGAAGGGCCGGGAATGAATGAGCCAGAGTATGCATCTGACCAGGTAAGAAGACAGCACGTTATGCTTAAACGTCTGTTAGGCGAAGCATAATACAGATGTTTTTTGAGTTTTAAATGAATTGAAAAACAAACAAACTTTTAATAAAATGCTTGAATTTCCAAATATACAGTCAAGAGGATTCCGTAATATTAAAGAAGGAAATAATATTATCGGCTTCCAGGTGCCTGTCAGACTTACCTACTACAGGGGAGTGTGGCTTCCTCAATTAAGGCCTGCAACCGTTTCAGTGGACGGGGAAAAGTTCGAGGGCGACCAGATTACCTGGGTAATAGATGGCAAAAGTTACGCACAGTCTGATCTTCAAAATTACCCGGATGTTCACTGGAGCAGTCTTACACCCGCAATTCTGCAAATAAAGAAACCCGGCGGATTAGCTCTGGGCATCCATGATGTTGAGGTAAGTATTGTTTTCAGTACATCCTATCTGCCGCCAAGAATTGATTTGGGATTTGGAGGGGAAGAACCGTATAAAAGGAGGATGACGCTGGTCAGATAGTCGCTTTCACAGACGGGGAATTATCATTGTCTTTCACAGGTTTGATCTGGTTTAAGTTTCTTGCCGGAAGAGACATCTTTGGTGTGTATTGATTTTATTCTCCCGGGATGAAGGCTCTTATCCTGAAGCTCCTTTTGAGCAGTGATTTTCGGTAGTAGTTCAAAGATCCATAGTGGCTGTGCTTAAACTGACTCTTAAAACTTAGCAGAACACATATTTCTAATGATTTATCAGTTAATCACAGCCCTATGCAGAATTCAAAAAAATGCATATATTTACTAAAGCTTTGGATTTGAGTAGCCAAAGCATTGTAGTGTACTCGCTGTAAAACATTTAAATAGTTTACCTATTGCTGGCTACGGACTTTGGAATTCTGTCTGTTTCAGTAATTATTTATTCACTGCTAAAAACCTTTACGTTATGGCAAACACTTACACGCAAATTCACATTCAGGTGGTTTTCTCAGTGCAGAACCGCTATTGTCTTATTTCAGACAAATGGAAAGATGAACTATATCAGTATATTACTGGTATAGTCAGGAATAATAACCATAAGCTTTTAGCTATCAATGGGATGCCTGATCATATACATATCTTGATAGGACTCCGGCCTTCTCAGTCTGTTTCGGATCTTATGCAGGATATAAAAGGAGATTCGTCAAAATGGATAAATGAAAAAAGATATATCAATGGTAGATTTTCCTGGCAGGAAGGATATGGTGCATTCTCATATAGTCGATCTGATATTTCAAAGGTAATTCAATACATTAATGATCAGTTAATACATCATAGAATGAAGGATTTTGACCAGGAATATCAGGATTTGCTGGATGAATTTGGTATAGAATATGACGAAAGATATCTATTTAAAAAGGTTTAAAATCCTGTACCAAAGAGATCCAGTATGGACAGAAACAGATTCCCAAATTAATTTGTTTTCCGGTCCCGTAGGGACCAGATATCTGTAGAAACCCCGTATCCCAAAAAAACATCATCGTCCCGTAGGGACGAAATATTCCGTACCTGACGGCACGGCCTACGATTTGCACATATCCGTTTTACCGATATCTTGTCCCTGACGGGACAGGTTGATGGATGGTCCCGTAGGGACCAGATATTGGTAGAAAACCCGCATCCCTAAAAAACATCATCGTCCCGCAGGGACGAAATATTCCGTGCCTGACGGCACGGCTCACGATTTGCGCATATCCATTCTACCGATATGTTGTCCCTGACGGGACAGGTTAATGGCCAATGATTGAATTTTTCATTTCCCGGTCCCGTAGGGACCAGATATCGGTAGAAACCCCGTATCCCCAAAAAAACATAATCGTCCCATAGGGACGAAATATTCCGTACCTGACGGCACGGCCCACGGTTTGCGCATATCCATCCTACCGATATGTTGTCCCTGACGGGACAGGTCGACAACCTATGATTGCATTTTTCCTTTTCCGGTCCCGTAGGGACCAGATATCGGTAGAAACCCCGTATCCCCAAAAAAACATAATCGTCCCGTAGGGACGAAATATTCCTTGCCTGACGGTACGGCCTACAAATTAGGCATTTCCGTTCTACCGATATGTTGTCCCTGACGGGACAGGTTCCGTACCTGACGGCACGGTTAACGGTTTGTGCAAATCCATTCTGATTTCTCCATCAATCCTGGCTTCAACCCTGACAAAAATCCTGATTTTCGGAATTTAAAAGTTGCAACCCCTTACCTGGAAATTGGTGAACATCTCATCCTTTAAATTAGTGCTGATTTCAGAAGGTCATAATAAGAAACAAGAGATCGGTTTTGACCTCTTGTTTCTTTCTTTCAGATTGTCAGTGTCATATTTTTAATAATTCTTCATCTTCATTATTCTGTCGTAAATATCCCCATACTCTTTCTGCCAGATCTTCTTGCCGGCCCAGAAACCAAAGATGCACAGCGAAACAAAAAAGAGAACCCATAAAATAATCAGCAGGGTGGAATTATCTGTATATCTTAATAACCTGGTTGTAAAGACCATTCCCCCGCCTGTGCCAAGTAACAATAACAGAGGTATAAGAATGATATAATCAACACTATTAAGATATTTGATTTTACGTTCTGCTCTTTCCACAAACTCTCTTAAGGGAAGTGCATAGCTTTTGGGTGACAAAGGCCTGTACCTGAGCAAGAAATATAAAACTGCTCCAATAAGACCCGCTGCAAGAATAGAGTATCCCAGTGCGGTCAATCCTTTTTGGGCAGCCATGTTTGTAATATAAACTACGGCAAATAAGAAATTAATTATTATAAAATAAAGTACCTTCTTCCTTTGGTTTTTCTCGTAAGATTTAAACAAGTTTATCATATCATCGATTCTTTCATCAGTACCTATATCATCTGCTTTGATATAGTCCATATTTTTTTTATACTTTTTTTTGAAGTCATCTAGTTCCATATTTTTCCTCCCATTCCTTTTTAATTTGTTTTTTGATTCTGTGTATTTTCGCTCTGGCATTGCCTTCCGAAAGACCTGTTATCATGGAGATCTCTGCATAATCAATATCATCCAAATAGAGCGTTACCAGAATTTTATCCAGTGAGCTTAGCTTCTTTTTATAGTCCTCGAAAAATCTGAATTTGGCCTCCTCATCTTCAGATTTATCGTCACTGTCCTCTGTTCTGGTATCGCAGTCAATGTTAGACAATGGCACAAATACTGAGGACTTTTTATTTCTTTTTGAAAGATATGTCATACATACATTCACTGCAATCCTGCTTACCCATGTCTTTAACTGAGAATCTCCGCGGAAATTAAGAATGTTCAGCCAAATCTTTAAAAGAATTTCCTGGTAGGCATCTTTAGCTTCATCTCCAGGTCCAAAATAGTGGCAGCAAATACTATAGATCCTTCTGTCATTTTCCAGTATAGCTTCCCTGAACATTTTTTCCTGGTTCGTTGTATTGGCTGTTGTTTCAGACATGCTTTAAGTAACTTTTTAATTGAAAGTACGGCTAATTTCAGTTAATCCGATTTATACCATTTCTTCCTTCTTTTCTATACTCCCTGCAAAATAGACTATTCTTTAAAGGTTTTGTTACATTTTCAATTAAATATTTATTTCAGGAAACAGTTTAGTAATGCTTTTCCGTCTTTTGCTCTATTTGCCTGAACCCTTCTTACTCAGTTTCAGCGGAAATGAATTTCCTGCCTGAGACCATATTCCATTCAAGGTGGAATCATTAACAAACTTTGCGGTATAGTTCGCCTGAAGCATCGGAGCATCAATTTTTATTTCTCCCGATATATTAGAAATTTCACCAAGCGGAATATCGAAGGCATTCAGAAGAGGACTGTCAAGAGTCACCTGAAAATTGTTCTGATCGCCTTTGAATATTTTAAATCCAAGAGGTATTTAAGTATCCTGTACAGAAAGTGACCCTTCCCATGACCCGATGGATTTCAATAGCAGTGGATCAAATGCTGTTAAACGGCTGAATTAACTTATGAACGACATATTATGCTTGTAATGTTGCGGTTCATAAACTTATTTCAGCATTTCGTTAAATACATTCCTCAATTCTATGACCCCTGTTTAGCTTTGACTACATTAATTAATAAACCAGTAGGATGAAAACAAGCAAGTCTATTACATTTCTGTTCATTTTCATTGCGATGCTTGCAGTGTGTTTGACCTTATTCTCACCGATACCAGGTGACACTAAACTAATAATCAGAGTAGTACTGATAGTTGTATCTTATTTCTTATGGAGATGGTTTAACAGGAGAGATCTGACAGAATTTAAGAATCTTGCTTTTGCATTTATGGCCCTTAACCTGGCGTTTTTGATAGTTTCTGTTTTTACCGTGAAATTCTGGGGGCTCAATATGGAAACCACAAAAGGAATAGCTCTTTCAAAATTCAGCGATTCTGCAATTATTACCACAGTTATTATCTCCTTATTCCTTTTAGCCGGCTACAGTTTGAAAACAATTTACATGAGCAGGGGCAAATTTATGCCCGGAATTATTACTGGCATTGCTTTCTTCTTAATATTCGGATATCTTGCCCTTAACAATCCACAACAGAGACCAGTCCCTGGTTTTCTGGGGAAAAACTGGATATGGATATTGATGTTCGTTTTTTCAAACGGATTCATGGAAGAACTAGTTTTCAGAGGCATTTTTCTCGATAAACTGAATGGGCTTTTCAATCATCATTTATCAATACTGATGACTTCTGTATGTTTTGCAGTTCCGCATATTATTGTTCAGTATCAGCCCAACGTATTAATGTTTGCTGGAATTTGCCTTATTCTTGGTATGATATGCGGCTATGCGATGCATCTTACCCGCAGCATTATTGCTCCGGCACTTATACATGCAGGTGCCGACCTGATGATTATGATACCAATATTTACTACATACGGCGTGAAATGAAAACAATAAGAACATTTCTGATTCTCTTTTTACTTGGTCATTCAGCACTGGCTGAATCCCAATTGCCACAACCTCCTCCGCCTCCTCCGCCTCCGGCAGGATCTGGTGAAATAAGTAAAGCCGATAGCCTTGTAAATGAGGGAGATATCGAGGGGGCAATTGCAGAGCACAAAAAGATGTATAACCTCAAACCTGGCAACCCTGAGATAACATATAATTATGCCTGCGTATTGTCGCGAGGCAGACAGATAGACAGTGCATTCAGGTATTTAAGCCTTGCTGTCGGATTAAATCCTTCAGTCACACCTCTTACAGATCCGGACCTTCTCAATCTAAGAGAGGATAAACGATGGACAGACTTTGAGAATGATCTTATCCGGGAGCTTAACAGGAAATATGGTTATGTGATAAAAGATATTGATTTTGCTAAAACTCTATTGAGAATGCTGTGCATGGATCAGTACTGCTTTTGTGAAGTCGGACTTGCTGTCAGGAAATTAGGCCCCGGATCGCCTGTGGTTGATGCATTAAGAAGGCTCCAAAAAATGATCAACGATAATAACTTAAAGGAGCTCGAGAGGCTCTTAGTACAGAAAGGCTGGCCAAGGCGAAGTGAGGTCGGACCAGAAGCTGCAGCTGCTGCATTTTTCTTGCTTCAGCACTCTAATGCAGAAGCACAACAGAAATATATTTCATTAATTGAAAAATGCTGCAGAGAGAACGAAGGAAACTGGCAGCAGTATGCCCTTTTGTTCGACCGGATGAGAATGAATCAGAATAAGCCGCAGAGATTTGGTACCCACACATATCTTGATCCAAATGCAGGCAGTCCTAATGAGCTTTATCCACTCGAGGACGATTCAAAGGTGGATGAGTGGAGGAAAGAGATCGGACTGGAGCCTTTGAAGGATTATTTAGCCAGAATAGGAATTATATATATACCCCCTAAGTCAGGAAAAAATAATTTTAAAAAATAAAGAAGAAATTTGATTCTTTATTACTAGTCTGACCCTGAGAAATATTCTTTCCAGAATTATAAGGATCGTCCTTGACAAAGTGACGGACCGGGAAATGTTAAAAGAATTTATAGTATGGGGCCTCCTCCGTTAAAACTGCGGAGGACAAAGTGTAAGTCTTCCACCTTCGCTAAAGCTTCGGTGGACGATGTGAGGAAAAAGAGCGAGTGTGCTCGCTCTTTTTTACAGTTATTTAAAAGCGTATATCTCAATAGCCGACAGGTTGAATACCTTTGAAGCGTCTGCCTGACGTATACCGCTTGCACTTTGCCCTGATGCTCCAGATTCATCACCGCCTCTCATGCCTACAGCCGGAGACATTCCCGTCAGTCCGGAAGGTATGATCCTTACATAACGTCCCCTCGCCTGCGCAGGGATGATAATGTTGGTCATTACCGAACCCATATTACTGTTATCATAACTCGCAACTTCCGTGTACTGAACATTGTCATTG
>JABUEV010000040.1 GCA_013314865.1 Bacteroidales bacterium
TCCACTGCGATGAGTCGATCATGATGGGAAGCTTTGCAATGTCAGGTTCTGACATTATCAGGTTAATGAATTTCACCATTGCTTTCTCCGCATCGAGCATTGCCTCATCCATGCATATATCAATCATCTGTGCACCGCCCTCAACCTGCTGACGGGCAATGGCAACAGCCTCACTGTACTTTTCCTCCCTGATCAGTCTGGCAAATTTCAACGAACCCGAGACATTGGTTCTTTCTCCGATATTCACAAAATTTGTCTCAGGAGTAATTACAAGGGCTTCAAGTCCGCTAAAGCGTGTATATCGGGGCAGTGAAGGAATTGTCCTTGGATTATATTTTCCGGCCTTTTCCGCTATTTTTCTAATGTGTTCCGGGGTTGTGCCACAACAACCTCCGATAATGTTTACCCACCCTCTTTGCATGAATTCTTCCACGACTGAAGCCATGTAATCGGCCGTCTGGTCATATTCTCCGAATTGATTCGGAAGTCCGGCATTTGGATGTGCCGAGACATAAAATCCGGATCTGGAAGAGAGTTCTTCAACATATGGCCTCAGCTGTTCAGCCCCAAGTGCACAGTTAAGTCCGATACTGAAGAGAGGGAAATGTGAAACTGAAATAAGAAATGCTTCCAGAGTCTGCCCTGTAAGAGTTCTTCCGCTTCTGTCAGTAATAGTGAAAGAAACCATCACTGGAAGCCTGATTCCCTTTTCTTCAAAAACAGATTCGATGGCATACAAAGCTGCTTTGCAGTTAAGCACGTCAAATACTGTTTCTACCATCAGAATATGGACACCGCCGTCAATCAAGCCACGGGCCTGTTCAGCGTATGCCTCTGCGAGCTGGTCAAAAGTAACGGCCCTGGCTGACGGATCATTCACATCGGGAGAAATAGATGCAGTGCGGTTTGTGGGCCCCAGAGTGCCGGCGACAAAATGCCTTTCAGGTTCAGATGAGTTTTCAAATTCCTTTATCGCCTGAATAGCCAGACGGGCCGACTGCAGGTTCATTTCATAAACATACTTCTCCATGCCATAGTCGGCCATTGAAATCCTGTTGGAGTTGAAGGTATTTGTGGTTATAATGTCAGCACCTGCTTCAAGATAACCCCTGTGTATTTCAAGTATTATTCCGGGTTTTGTAATTGAAAGAAGATCATTGTTTCCCTTTAACTGAAAAGGATGATCCCTGAAAAATTCCCCGCGGTATTCCTGCTCGCTCAATTTGTGCTTCTGGATCATGGTACCCATCGCACCGTCAAGTACAAGAATCTTTTCTTTTACTATTTCATTCAGTGAAAATGCCATCTTTTGATGTAATATAATCTATGCTTTATTTTTGCATTGATCCTGTGTTTATTTTTATCATCTCCCAATCAAGCGGGATTAGGTTTTGGCACCGTTTCCCGTTTAAGTCCATTTTCTGCAGGCCGGTTGCCAGGGTTTCTCTGAGCCTAATCTCTCCACCCTTCTCAATAAAAACCAAACACCCTAATAAGGCAGGAATATTTGATTTGAGAATGCAAATGTATGAAAGATTTTTAACTTACTTTTGTCCTGTCAAATAAATTCACGATGGAGAACCACCTTGTTATTTATAACACTCTGACACGGGAGAAGGAAGCTTTCATTCCACTTCATCCGCCTTTTGTGGGATTATATGTCTGCGGACCCACTGTCTACAGTGATGCTCATCTCGGACATGCAAGGCCGGCTATAACATTTGACCTGCTGTACCGATATCTGACCCACCTCGGCTACAGTGTCAGGTATGTGCGCAATATTACTGATGTCGGACATCTTGAAAATGATGCCGATGAAGGAGAAGACAAAATAGAAAAAAAGGCACGCATCGAACACCTTGAACCAATGGAAGTGGTTCAGAAATACATGAACACCTACCACAGGAATATGGATCAGCTGAATGTCCTGCCGCCTTCAATTGAGCCAAGGGCATCCGGCCATATTATAGAACAACAGGAATTCGTAAAAAGAATTCTGAATTCCGGGTATGCTTATGAAGTTAACGGATCTGTTTACTTTGATGTAGTTAAGTACAGCAGGAATAATTCCTACGGGAAGTTATCGGGAAGGGTTCTTGAAGAGCTGATTGCCGGTTCGCGCGATCTTGAAGGTGCGGAAGAGAAGAGAAATCCGTTTGATTTTGCATTGTGGAAAAAGGCTTCTCCTGATCATCTTATGAGATGGCCGTCTCCGTGGGGTGAAGGTTACCCGGGTTGGCACCTCGAGTGCTCAACGATGAGTGTAAAATATCTCGGAGAAGTATTTGACATTCATGGCGGAGGTATAGACCTGCTGTTTCCTCATCACGAGTGTGAAATTGCACAATCATCCGCTGCTATGGGAAAAGAATCGGTAAGGTACTGGATGCATAACAATATGATAACCATAAACGGCCAGAAGATGGCCCGCTCACTTGGAAACTTCATCACACTCGACCAGCTTTTTTCCGGAAACCATCCTGCTCTGGAGAAACCCTACAGCCCGATGACGATAAGATTCTTTATACTTCAGGCTCATTACAGAAGTACAGTAGACTTTTCAAATGACGCACTCAGGGCTGCAGAAAAAGGCCTGCAGAGATTATTTAAAGGCATGGACACATTAAAGAAGCTTAAACCTTCAGACACTTCATCCTTTGATACAGCAGAACTCAGAAGGAAATGCTATGAATCACTGGATGACGACCTTAACAGTCCTGTCCTCCTTTCATATCTTTTCGACGGTGTGAAACATATCAACTCTGTAAATGACGGTTCTGAGACGCTTACATCTGACGACATAGTGTCACTTAAAGAACTATATGACACCTTTGTTTACAAAATTCTCGGGCTGAAAGAGGAATCAAGTGCGGCAGGCAGTGACAAGCTCACCAGGGAACTGATAGAAATGATCATTTCTTTACGGCAAGCCGCAAGGGAGAAAAAAGACTGGCAGACCTCCGACAAAATAAGGGCAGACCTCAGGAAAGCAGGCATTATTCTGAAAGATACCAATGAAGGGGTCAACTGGGAATTTGAATGAAACTGAAAAGCCGGAAATGCAATCTGCGAATTACATCTCATCCGTAGTCCGGGTAGGTTCAGTGCCTATGGGAGGGACATATCCCGTCCGTATCCAGTCAATGACCAACACCGACACTCTTGACACAAAATCGTCAGTTGATCAATGCATCAGGCTGGCAGAAGCGGGATCCGATTATGTGAGGCTGACAGCACAGGGGATAAGGGAAGCTCAAAACCTTCCCAACATTAAAAATGAACTGAGAAAAGCAGGATTTGAGACGCCACTTATTGCAGACATCCACTTCAACCCTGCAGTTGCAGAGCTTGCTGCAAGATTTGTTGAAAAAGTGAGAATCAATCCCGGCAATTATGCAGATAAAAGAGCCTCTTTTAAGAAAGTTGAGCTCTCCGGACAGGAATACGAACTTGAACTTGAGCGAATCCATACCCGTATACTTCCCCTGATAAAAATATGCAGAGAATATGGTACTGCGGTAAGAATAGGCGTAAATCACGGATCATTGTCCGACAGGATAATGACAAGATACGGAAATACCGTAGAGGGAATGGTTGTCTCTGCAATGGAGTTCATACGGATATTCAGGGCCGAAAACTTTCATCAGATAGTTCTCTCAATGAAATCGTCAAACCTGGTGACGATGATATCTTCAACCAGAATGCTCGCAGAAAGGATGTCGGATGAAGGGTATTTTTATCCGATTCACCTGGGGGTAACCGAAGCAGGTGAAGGGGAGGATGGCATTATAAAGTCATCTGCAGGTATCGGAGCCCTGCTTGCAGAGGGAATAGGTGATACAATCCGTGTTTCACTTACAGGAGAGCCGGTTCAGGAGATTCCTGTTGCAAAAGAAATAGTACGGTATGTCTGCGGCCCGACAGAAAGGATTGTCAAGCCGGCTGAAAAAATACCATTTGTGAACAGATCAGACCGTTACAGACCTGAAGTACTCATTCAGGAAGGTGACAGGTTTATCAGTGAAAATGGAGAGAACTTTAACGGCAGAGTCATCACTTTTAACTCTGGTGAATGGCCTTCGGTTGAGAGGGCTGAACATTTGGATACAGCCGTCAACCCGGTATTTAATGAAGATGACCTCGCAAGGCTTGCCATACAGGCCTCTGCCTCAACAGGACGCTACTTTGTCACCGGGATTGCCGATGCAATATGCATCACCAACAAGGGGAAAATCAGAGGTGAGAAATTACGGGAACTTTCATTTTCAATACTCCAGGCTACAGAGGCACGAATAACAAGAAACCGCTATGTGTCCTGTCCGACATGCGGCCGTACCAGGTTTAATCTTCAGGAAACTGTAAGAAAAGTAAAGTCAGCCACCGGACATTTCAGCGGGCTGAAAATCGCCGTTATGGGATGCATTGTAAACGGTCCCGGGGAGATGGCCGGAGCAGATTACGGATACGTCGGGACAACGGAAGGGAAGGTGCATATTTACAGGGGACCGGTACCGGTACTGAAAAATATTCCTGAACAGGATGCTGTTGCTGAACTTGTAAAACTTATTGAGAAGGATCAGACTAGCCTGTAATCAAGCTGTTTTTTCTGCAAATCAGCCCTGACGACTTCAATCTTAACCCTGTCGCCCAGGGTGTATGTTTTTCCTGTCATGCGTCCCCGGATGCAGTAATTCTCCTCTTCATATTCATAGTAATCACCCGTCAGATCCCTTATGCTTACCATGCCCTCGCACTGGTTGTCTATTACCTCAACATAAATTCCCCACTCTGTAACACCTGAAATGACACCTTCAAATACCTGTCCTATCCTTTCACTCATATATTCCACCTGCTTGTATTTTATTGAGGCTCTTTCAGCATCAGCGGCCAGTCTCTCCATTTTTGAAGAGTGCTCGCATAACTGCTCATACTTCTCTTTACCTCCCGGCCTTTCACCTGCCAGGTATTCTGCCAGCAGACGGTGAACCATCATATCGGGGTACCTTCTTATAGGTGATGTGAAATGAGTATAATATTTGAATGCCAGACCGTAGTGGCCTATGTTGTCTGTCGAGTAAATTGCTTTTGCCATCGACCTGATAGCAAGAGTCTCAATAAGATTCTGCTCTTTAGTCCCTGATACTTTTGCAATTAATTTGTTGATTGCCTTCGGAAGAGAGGTTCTTCCGTCTTCAATTTCATATCCGAACCGTTTCACAAAATGCCTGAAACTGTCAATTTTTTCAGGATCGGGTTTGTCATGGACTCTGTAAACAAAGGTTTTACCCCTAAGCTTCTTCCCGACCAGTTCCGCTACTCTTCTGTTGGCAAGCAGCATAAACTCTTCAATCAGCTGGTTTGCAGTTCCCATGTCACGGAAACGAATCGCCAGAGGCTTGCCTTCAGCGTCAAGTTCAAACTGAACCTCCACCTTTTCAAAAGAAAAAGAACCTTCCCTGAACCGTTTTTCCCTGAGCTGTTGAGCCAGCTTGTTGAGAATCAGAAGCTGTTCATTCATATCCCCTTCCCCGCTGTCAATGACCTTCTGGGCTTCCTCATACGAAAACCTCCTGTCGGATTTGATAATCGTTCTGCCAAACCATTCATTTATCACTTCCGAATTCCGGTCAAGTTCAAAAACTGCCGAAAAAGTCAGCTTGTCTTCAGAAGGATTAAGAGAACAGATATGGTTTGAAAGCCTCTCAGGCAGCATTGGCACAACCCTGTCGACAAGGTAAACTGAGGTAGCTCTCTGCTGTGCTTCTTTTTCAGTCAATGATCCCTGTTTAACATAATGAGTTACATCGGCAATGTGAACGCCTACTTCATAATTCCCGTTCTCAAGTTGTCTAATCGACAGAGCATCATCAAAATCTTTCGCGTCAGCTGGATCTATTGTAAAGGTAGGCACATTCCTGAAGTCTCTTCTTGACTTTATATCACTGGCAGTTATTTCCGAAGGTATATTTTCGGCGTCAGCCTCTACTTTCTCAGGGAATTTATAAGGAAGTTCAAATTCAGCCAGAATTGCATGAATCTCAGTTTCGTGCATTCCGGGATATCCCAGGACATCAACTATCTCCGCCACTGGGTTTTTGTGGCCGGGAGTCCATTCCACAACCTTAACCACTGCCTTCTGGCCCTGTTTTGCACCGTTAAGTTTTGACATTGGAATAAACAGGTCAAAAGGCATATTCTTGTTATCAGGTATCAGAAAGGCAAAATTTGGCATCACTTCTACTGTTCCGACAAACGTAGTTCTTGAACGCGAGATAATTTCCGACACTTCTCCCTCAATCCTGCCTCCCTTCTTTCTGGCATACAGCAGAACTTTTACCTTGTCCCCGTGAAGTGCTCCCCTGAGATTCCGGGAGGCAACAAAGACATCATCACCGCTTTCATCCGATATTATATACCCGTCGCCGGTGCGGGTCATGTCAACAGTACCTGTAATATATGTTTTTGCCGGAGGCGCCGATTTAAATTTACCCCGATATACCTCCTTTATGCGCCCTTCGGTTTTCAGTTCTTCCAAAATGCCGGGAATGAGATCTCTTGCAACATTATCAGCTGTGTTTAGACGTTTTGCTATCTGCCTGTAGTTTAGGCCCTGTCCCGGGAAAAGATTAAAAACTGCAACGATCTGTTCTTTAAGTTCCTGCCTTGAAATTCCTTGTTTCTTTTTCCCTCTTGTTCTCCTTCTGCTCATTAATTTTAGTTTTTGCGAAGGTAAGAAAAGGAATCCAATATTGGAAAAAGGACTTTCTGACCAACTTTAGATATATAGTTAATTAGATTATTCTAACTATTATTCATAAAAAATATGATTGAATGTTCTTCTGAGATAAGTATTTGATAATTTAATCACAGTTCAATCATCTCAGGCCGGCGCATTTGAATAAATGCTTTAACTTTGGCAGTCAACAAATATCTGTTTACCTGCCAAAATGGCTGATCTGGATTCAGTTTTTTCAAAAGCTCCCGGCATTGTATCCCGGAAAACCGGAAATGAATATGTTCTGGTGCCGGTAATTGATAATATTGCTGATATGAACAGCGTTTTTATATTGAATGAAACAGGAGCTTTTATCTGGGAAAAAATTGACGGTGAAAATACAGTTGGTGAAATAATTGAAAAACTGGTAACTGAATTCGATATTGAAAAAGAGACAGCCACGGAAGATGTTCTGAGTTTTTTTAACAGGATGAAGGACTTTCTCATCATTAGTGATAAAAGATGAGGTTTTCCGCGGCCGGGTTTACAGATATGAAAAATGAGAAACTACACTCTGAGCATAGCGGGGTACAGGATTAAGCTGGAATCGCATGATGACGGACCGGAGCTCGCGCCTTCAGAAAGATTTCTGAAAAACCTGACAGGCAATAACGGATATGACGTCCTCATCAGGGTTCATCATGGCATGAACGGATTACCTGAAGATGCTGAAAGAGTGCTGGTTGCTCCTTATGCCATTGAGGTAAAGGGAATAAAAATAAACCGTCCGGAAAATTTCTGGAGTGTTTACAGGAATCTTTCCGATTTATATATAGTTACCAGTTACCCGTGGTCTGACAAAAAAGCCTGTCTTAAATTGTCACTTACAATCAGGGAATGGGATTTGTGGATTCATAACGGCGGTCACGCAACCGATCCTCTTGACTACCCCCTTGACGGTCTGGTACTTTATTATCTAACAACTATTTCCTGCGATATCATGATTCATGCTTCAGGGGTATATTATGGCGGACAGGGCTATCTTTTCTGCGGCTCATCGGGAAAAGGAAAAACAACGATGGCAGGTCTCTGGGATAACCTGGGAGCAAAAATCATTCATGACGACAGGATAATCATCCGAAACACTGACGGAATCTACAGGATGTACAACACGCCTGTATATAACGATGATTATCCCAAGGAGTGCGACCTTACAAAAATCTTCCTGATTGAACACGGGGATGAAAACAGAATCACTCCTCTCAGGGGAGCATCAGCCGTAACAGGTGTGATATCAAACTGCATTCAGCATAACTACAATCCGGAAATGATCGCACGGTTTCTCGGGTCGGTTTCAATAATGTGTTCTGCAATACCAGTGGCAACTCTTTCCTTCATGCCAAACCGCAAGGTAATAGATTTCATCCTTCAGAATGACCAGTAGGAAAAAGAACCTCGATATTATAAGAGAGACAGGCTTTACCCTGCTTTCTGAAGGGAAGATCCTGCGGGTGAGAGCAACAGGCTACAGCATGTATCCTGCAATCAAGCCAGGCTCATTTATTTATATTGACCCTGGCGATGAGCATCCTGAATCGGGAGATATCATCGCCTGGAAATGTGATAAGGGAATTGTGGTTCACCGGCTTCTAAGGATCACATCAACCGATGGCGTGAAAAAATATGTTACCCGGGGCGACAGCCTGTTGACTGAAGATATGCCTGTGACAAAGGAACTATATGCAGGTAAGGTAATCAAAGTTGAAAATCCGGAAGGTAATCCCGTAACAATTCATACCTTTGGTGCGAAAAGGCCAAATTACCGGTTTAACAGGTTCATGGCACTTTTAAATATTTACTCAAACCGCATCAGGGGTTACTTCAGATGAAAGAGAAATTAGCCCTGTTCCGAAAATCACTGGGACTTGTTTGGGAGAGCGCTCCCGGCTGGACAACTGTCAATATTTTTCTTTCAATCCTCAGAAGTTTCCTGCCTCTTGCACTTATATACCTAATAAAGCTTCTTACTGATGAAATAACCGGGCTGGTCATGTCGGGTCAGGATTTTAGTCTTCAGCCCCTGGCATGGTTAATAGCTTCAGTAGTGACGATCTATCTGCTCGACGAAGCATCTGCAGACGCCGGAAGCTATGCAGGTAAGAAGCAGTCAATGAATCTTGAGGCCTATATGCTCAGGCTTCTTCATGAAAAAGCAGTGAAGCTCGACCTGATAAATTTTGAGCATCCAGGTTATTTTGACTGCCTTGCACGGGCAACCCGTGAGGCTCCCTGGCGGCCATACAGCATTCTTAACAACCTTATCTCAATTCTCAGGGCGTCGGTTTCTTTAATACTGATGGCCGGCCTGCTTTTTTCACTGCACTGGAGCATGGCTCTGCTTCTTATGGCTGTCAATATTCCCGGTATCTGGCTCAGGCTCCATTATGCAAATATCCTTTACAACTTTCAGAAAGAACAGACGCCAGAAGCAAGAAAATCAGCATATTTCAACTGGCTTCTTACAGGCGACAGGCCCTCACGGGAACTGAGACTCTTCAGCCTCGGAAAATATTTTATTTCACTCTTCAGGAATTCATATCTGAAACAAAAAGAGGAGGAAATAGAAATTGTGCGGAAAAGAACAGTTATAGCTCTTCTGACTGATCTTGTAAAGGCCGGGGCTATCCTTTTGATGCTATTGTTTATTACAAAAAAGACAATCACACGCGAAGTATCACTGGGGCAGATGGCCATGTTCCTTCTGGCATTCAGGCAGGGAATGATTTATATCAAGGATCTCTTTGCATCACTTGCAGGACTGTATGAGGACGGGCTTTTCATCGGTGACACATTTGAATTTCTCAACCTTAAGGAACAGATTAAACCAGAACCTCCTGTTACAGAAGCAGATACAAAACATGAAAAAATCACAGTAGAGAATATTACTTTCAGTTATCCAGGAAGCAAGGTGCCGGCAATCAAAAATGTTTCATTTGAAATAAACAGAGGAGAAATAATTGCACTGGCTGGCCCCAATGGTGCAGGCAAAAGCACACTAGTGAAACTTCTGACACGACTTTATGATCCCGACAGCGGACAAATTAAATTAAACGGAAAAGATATCAGGCATTTTGATCCTGAAGCCTACAGAAAGCTATATTCAGTCATTTTTCAGGATTTCATGCTTTATAACCTGACTGCAGGTGAGAATATAAGACTCGGAGACATTGACAAACCACCGGATAAAAACAGAATACGCGAGTCAGCATCACTTGCAGGTTTGGACGAACTGATATCCAGCCTGCCGGATGGATATGACACATTAATCGGAAACCTTTTTGACAATAGCCGAGAGCTTTCATGGGGAGAATGGCAGAAGATAGCTCTTGCACGGGCACTTTTCAGGGATGCTCCTTTGATAATACTTGATGAACCTGTCAGCGCACTTGATGCAGACACTGAATACGAAATATTCAGCCGTTTCAGGGAGATTCTTAAAGGCCGGACAGCAATCGTGATAAGTCACCGTCTTACAAATATCAGTCTGGCCGACAGGATAATAGTTCTTGACAGGGGAGCGGTGGCCGAGAGTGGCACACATCAGGAGCTTATGGATAAAGGTGGACTCTATTCCAAAATGTATTTTAAACAGACCGGACGATTTGAAAAGTATAAAAGCTGAAAAGTAAAATCCTTAAAATCAATCCCCTAAAAACCTGCCTTTAATATTTTCTTTGCCTTACCCTGGCAAACCTGCAAACCGGAATACAGATTTTCCATAAATAAGTGTGCTTTGATGATTTTTATTACAGGAATAACAATTTCAGGCAAAAATTATTAAGCAAAGCGATAAGCTAAATATTAAAAATATTTTTACTAAAATACTTGGATTTGATCAGAAAATTTACTATATTTATTGAGTCAATGTCTTTCAGAACCACTTTAAAACCTACTGATCATGACCCGGACGGAAAAGAACAACCTGAAGGTCAGGATTCTCAGGCTGGCAAGATTAAAGAGTACAGGGAGTCCTGCCGATTTAGCCTCAAGATTTGACATGAGCGAAAGAAATGTTAAAAGACTCATCCATGAGTTAAGACAGGAAGGGTATGAAATCAGATACTGTCCTGTCAGAAGATCGTACGTACTTGAAGCGGTCTATCAATATATGTTTTTAAACATATTTTTTTATTGAATTTCTGTCCCCGGGACTTTTTAAAATTGTATAAAGTAAGAAAGTCACTGCTTATAATATGTTGAATTTTAAAAGAAATACCGGC
>JABUEV010000041.1 GCA_013314865.1 Bacteroidales bacterium
AGCATTGAGCTTGTCGGGAAGAACCGGGATGAGTCTCCAAAACTGAATGATTTTATCAGGATGAATTACCTACTAAGATTGTTTAACCGGCATGATGAAGCGTTTTTTATTTCCCGGAACGACAGGCCGGAAGAAAGAAATAAAGTCAGACAGCTTGAAACTGTAAAAACTGACATGTTCCGAAGGGAGGAAGGTGACAATATAATTCTTACAGGATGGAGGCCAAGCCAGCTGATAAATTTCCTGCTTCAGGATCTGAACAACATGTTTTCTGTTGAGTTGTTTGATCATTACCATTTTTCTTCAATATGCTATGTTCAGCCTTCTGACAAGATAAATGATGAGAATGTCATAAATCACACCCTTTTTTACCTCAGGAAGGTTTATGATTTTGATTATTCACCTGCTGACGGAGTACTTCAAAGAGAAGATGAACTTATACATCCTTACCGCCAGATCTACTATGCCTCAAGCCTTGAGGGGGCAGTTGTGCTGAATAACTGCGGTAAAGAGGATCCGTCGTTCCTGAAAACATTTTACTTTAACTCATTTCAAAAAACACTGTGGCTCACAATGCTTGCCTTTCTGCAGAGAACCATTTTCCTGCAGTTAATGAAAGAGGTTTCCGAAATAAATACTTCAGACCATCAGATGGTTAAGGAATATCTCAGAAGATATACAACCATTTCTTTAAAAGCTATCTTTTCAAAGGTTTCTGTTTTCCATCAGCATAACGATTACTATGACCTTATAATACACAACCAGCATATAAGGGAATTGCAGACCGAACTTAAGGACGAGCTTCATGAGCTTAATAACATGCTGAGACAGCAGCACGAAGATGAAGTGGAAAGGTATGATGAACTGGAGAAACAGCATGATAAGAGACTTAATATGATACTGTTTGTCCTGTCGGTTTTCGGACTGACAGAGATTATATATTCAATTGCAGGGGCAAAAGAAATGTCTCCTTTTCAGCATGCACTGGCTTTGGGTATTCCGTTGATTCTTGGTATAGTTTTCTGGCAAATAATCATTAAAGGCAGGAAATAGGCAGAAGTCCAGGGCTCAGGGCTCAGGGCTCAGGGCTCAGGGCTCAGGGCATAGTTTCGGGTTTCGGGTTTCGGGTTTCGCGTTCTAGTCTCTTCGTCCCTTAGTCTCTCAGTCTCTCAGTCTCTCAGTCTCTCAGTCTAGTAGCTCACTACTGCCTACTGCCTACTGCCTACTGCCTACTGCCTACCGCCTTCCGCCTTTAACCTACCTCACATTCATCTGAAGTTGTTCCTTCTCCTCAGTTAACTGAAGTACCTGAGTATTTCCGCCGGTCTCAAGATTTATACCATGAGGTTTGTTTGTTTTCCACGATCCGCAGGTAAAATCCGGGACGTCTATTGATTGTGACTTGTTTGCCACCGACCACTCGCTAAGAGGTGCAATTGAACTCCACAGGGCGCCGTCATAAACGTCCTGGTCAAGAGGCAAGCCATTTCTCAGGCAGTCTATCATTCTCCAGTCCATGATGAAATCCATACCTCCGTGACCTCCTACCTTCCTGGCCATCTCTCCTACTCTTTTCACTATCTCCGGGGTGAATTTTTCCCATACTTCTTTCATTTCATCTTCTTTAAGCCATGAATGTCCCAGCGCTATGCGGGGAGGTTCGGGATATTTAATTGCGGCGCCAGCGGTGCCGCTTATTACATGCAGTCGTGAATAAGGTCTAACCGACGATACATCGTGCTGGATCATAATTGTGCGGCCAAGATTGGTACGAACCAGCGTGGTATTCATATTCCCCCGGTAATTCTTTCCTGCAAATTCTGAATAGAAGGAGTCTCCCTGTGCAAGCTCCTGTGCCCGCTTCCCAAAAATGAAATCATTTGTGGACATTGATGTAAGGTACTCCATTTTGTCGCCTCTGTTAATATTCATTACCTGGCAGACAGGCCCCAGTCCGTGTGTAGGATAAAGATTTCCATTTCTGGAAGCATTCTCCTTCAGTCTCCACATTCCTGTGTATGCTCCGTCTGATTGTTTTTCATCATCCGGCTTCTTGAAATTCATTCCGACCAGGTTATGGATATATGCACCTTCGCCATGAACTATATCCCCGAACATTCCCTGCCTGGCCATGTTAAGAGTAAGGAGCTCGAAGAAGTCATAACAGCAGTTTTCCAGCATCATGCAATGCTTTCTGGTTTTTTCAGATGTCTCAACCAGTTGCCATGCTTCGTCCAATGTTCTGCAAAGCGGCACTTCGCACGCAACATGCTTTCCGTTTTCCATCGAATAAACTGCCATTTTTGCATGCCACACCCACGGAGTGCAGATATAGATCAGGTCAAGGTCGGGCAGTTCAGCAAGTTTCATCCAGATATTTTCATCACCGTAAAATTCCTGGGCTGCAGGACGGCCTATTGAAGCAAGATATTTCTGTGAACCTTCAACAGCTGCTTTCCTCAGGTCAGCAAGTGCTTTAATTTCGACACCTTCAATATATGACAATCGTTCCACAGCTCCGCTTCCCCTGTCGCCCAGTCCTATAAACCCTACCCTTACAACAGGCAGAGCTGGAGCTGCGTAGCCCGACATATTGAATTTTTGTACATGTATCTTTTTTACAGCCTCAAGAATTGGTGCCAGGTTTGATTCAGGCTGTTTTGGTGCACAGCCCGATGCAAAGCCTCCGGCTAAGGCTCCGGCGCCAGCTAAAGACGCGGCTTTCAGAAAATCACGGCGATTGCTTTTCATAAAATTTCTGCTTTTTTTTATTAAAACCAGGTTAACTTAAGTGCAAAATAACACTTTATTTAATAATAAGATAACCTGAACAGAAATTTAATGCATCCCGGATTTTTGCTACTACAATATCCTAATTATTAATTATTTAATCAAAAAGGTTTTGCTACGGCAGAAGCTGTAATAAAATATTACCCGATCACCTTGTTAAATGCTCCGAAACCGCAATATCTGACACATTTCCCGCAGGAAGTGCATTTACTGTAGTCGATTTCAGGGGCACTGAAGGGACTTTTTTGAATAATAGCGCCCGAGGGACAAATATTTATTACGGGGCAGAAATGATTTTGAGGGCATCTTGATGCTTCTATCCTTATTGCGTTCATAAAACTTAACTACTTTAAAACGACATTACAATTATTGTTAATCACATTTTCAAGATATTCTGAGGTCATTACTCCAACACCCGACCATTTAACAGCTCCTTCATGAAAAAGAAAAATGGACGGGACACTTCTTATATTATATTTTGCCGCAAGATTGGGGTTCCTGTCAACGTCAATTTTGATTATTCTTATTTTATCACCCATTCTCTTCTTCAGTTGTTCCAGAACAGGTTTCATCATTCTGCATGGACTGCACCATTCAGCAGAGAAATCAACCAGAACAGGCACACTTCCCTTGATAATAGTATCAAAACTGCTATTCATATTTCTTCTGTTTTTTTAATCCGGTAATAAGTTCTTCAAGCAGACTTCCTGCAAGCCAGCCCAGAGCAAGGCCATATAAAGTGCTCATGTACCAGACCGACTTTATCACGCAGGTACCTGATAAGCAGCCGACAAACTTCCAGTAAAGAAATCCGCCAACAGATCCTGCAAACGAGGCAATTATTGAAACTGCGTGCTTTTTTATGAATCCTTTCATAGAATATTTTTTTGCAAAGCTCAGGATTGCACGCAATATGGTCTGTGACTAAAGTCACAGAAGAATTATTTTTTTACCAGTGCAGAGTAGTCAATAAGGTTTCTTTCGGTAACAACCAGCTTTTCTTTTTCAAGTTTACCAAGCAGTCTGGAGATTACCTCCCTAGATGTATTAAGCTGAAGAGCTATATCCTGATGGGTTCCGGTAAAATAAGCAAGTCCGGTTGACTTGTACCGTTCCTCAAAGAAACGCACCACTCGTTCATCCATCTTCATGAAGGCTATGGAGTCAACTGTGTCGATGAGTTCTTCAAACCTTTTCCTGTAAGAATACATAATTAATTCACGCCATGATCTGTAATCCATTATCCATTTTTCTATTTTCCCGACAGGAATCAGAATGACAGACGACTCTTCCTCAGCTATTATCCTGATATTGCTTTTCTGCATTCCCATACAGCATGTGAGTGCCATCGCACATATTTCACCCTGAATCAGATAATACAACAGAAGTTCATTGCCGTTATCTGATATTCGTACAACCCTAAGGCTCCCTTCTATAACAACCGGAAAACTTTTAATGTAATCTCCGTCTGAAATAATCTGCTCTTCAGGTTTGATCACTTTTAAAACCGATACCTCTGACATTTCCTCAATTAGTTTTTTTTCGAGGTATGGAAATGTTTTTCTGATAAGATCCGTTATATTCATAAATAATTATTCTTAATATAATTTTATCTGAAACTGGCCTCATAATAAATTGCCGTTAAGTTATATAACAGGATTTTAAATTAGTCGTCATAAATTTATTTTCTGAGATTTTTTATATAAAAACATGTTTTTATATTTTTACGAAGCTTGATAACCCGAAGATGATTTACGAAAACATCTCTCTAAAGAAGTACAATACATTTTGTCTGAACATAAAAGCTGACCGTCTTGTGACATTTAAGCTTGAGGAGAATGCCATACGCTATTTCAGAAACAACAGCGGATCGGCTGAAAGAAGGCTTGTGCTAGGTGGAGGAAGTAATCTGCTTTTCCTGGGAGATTTTCATGGAACCGTAATCCATCCTGAGATAGAGGGTATTTCATTGGAGGAAAAAAAGGAGGATTATGTAATTATTGCTTCAGGGGCCGGCATTGAATGGGACAGGCTGGTGGAGCAGACTGTAAACTACGGTTTTGGAGGACTTGAAAACCTTTCGTTAATACCCGGACAGGTCGGTGCCGCACCTGTTCAGAATTTAGGAGCCTACGGGGTTGAAGTAAAGGACACCATTGAAAAAGTAAGGGCCATTTCTCTCAGTGACGGATCAGTGAGAGAATTCAGCAATGAAGAGTGCGGATTCGGATACAGAGACAGTATTTTCAAGAAAGACCTGAAAGGAAAATACCTGATAACCAAAGTCTGGTTCAGATTAACTACAAAACCAAAACTGAGCCTGGATTACGGTTCTCTTAAAGAAGAAATGAACAAACTAGGCGTTAATTCACTGAGTAACGTCAGAAAAATAGTAATAAACACCCGTTTGAGTAAACTGCCTGACCCTCGTGTGCTTGGAAATGCAGGCAGTTTCTTTAAGAACCCGATAGTTGATAACGTTACTGCTGAAAATCTGAAAAGAAAATATCCCAGACTTCCTGTTTTCAGAGATTCATACGGAAATAACAAGCTTGCCGCAGGGTGGCTGATAGAACAGTGCGGATGGAAAGGCAAAAGGAAAGGTGATGCAGGCGTAAGCGACAAACAGGCACTGGTATTTGTCAATTATGGCAATGCAAAAGGCAGAGACATTCTGGATCTGTCAGAAGAAGTAAGAAAATCGGTTTTTGAAAAATTCGGAATTGACCTTGAACGGGAGGTTGAAGTTGTAAATCCTATCTGAATATTTTCCTTCGGTTCAATTCTCTCTGGTACTGGTCGGCGTTACGATTATGTTCAGCCAGAGTTCTGGAAAAATTGTGGTATCCTGAAAAATCGGGCCTGGCGGCAAAATATAGATAATCATGATCCTCAGCGTTAAGAACAGCTTCTATCCCGTCTATTGAAGGACAGCCTATCGGCCCGGGAGGAAGTCCCTTGTATTTGTAGGTATTGTATGGAGAATCGGTCTCAAGATGTTTGTAAAGAACTCTTGTTATAGTAAAATCATTTAGAGCAAACCTGATGGTCGGGCAAGCTTGCAATGGCATGCCCAGCTTAAGTCTGTTGAGGTAAACACCTGCAATTCTGGGTTTCTCATCAGCTTTAGCCACTTCATCATCAATTATTGAAGCAAGTGTTGAAACTTCCACCGGACTAAGGTTTATCTGCTCAGCTTTTTTAAGCCGTTCCTCAGACCAGAAACGGTGATATTCCTTCAACATCCGCGAGTAAAAACCGGCAGCATCAGTATTCCAGTAAAATTCATAAGTATTCGGGATGAACACTGCTATTACATTCTCACGCGTAAATCCGTCTTTACTGTAGTTTTCGGGATCAGACAAAAACAGAGCTATTTCAGCCGAGTCGGCTGATATCTTGCCTCCAACCTTGCCGGCAAGGTCATAAATTGTACGGACATTCGAAAATGTGACTTTAACAGGGGCCTGTTTACCTCCTCTTAGAATATTAATAAGCTCATTGTAGCTTACGCTTCTGTCCAGCACATAGCGGCCAGGTCTTATGTGTGAAACATAATTTTTCCTGACTGCCACCCATTGCAGAATTCTCAGATTTTTTATTGCAAGATTTTTCTTAATTGAATCAAGTACCTGACTGTAATCAGCCTTGTCAGGAATCAGAATTTCTGCAATCTCTTCACGGGGTGAGATGGTTTTCCGGACAAAAAGATTATAAAAAACTAACAGAAAAAGAATAACAGCCAGTACCAGCACAGCAGAAACAATTGATGTTATCCTTTTTTTCATTCTTTGAAATTTGAAGTAAAAATAGCAATAAAGCCTTCACACTGCAAGTCATGTACCGGTTCAGTGATGAATATAAATTCATTCAAGGTACGAGACGTTGCCAATTTTTTTATTTTTACAACTGCATCTGAAGTGATTAATCAAATAAATTCAATTATTATGTCTGTATCAGTAATAATAATACTTGTTCTCATAGGGCTTGTAACGGGAGCAGTTTCAGGAATGCTGGGCATAGGAGGAGCTATAATTCTTGTACCGGCTTTGATTTTCATAATGGGTTTTTCCCAGCATGAGGCCCAGGGGACCAGCCTGGCCATGATGCTTCCGCCGATAGGACTGCTGGCAGCCTATAATTATTTCAAGGCAGGACACGTCAATATCAAATTTGCACTAATACTTGCAATTGCTTTTATAGCCGGATCATACTTCGGATCAAAACTTGCAATTGCGTTGCCTCAGGCAGTGCTTAAAAAGATTTTCGCAATACTGCTCCTGCTGGTTGCCGCAAAACTGCTTCTTAGCAAATAAACATCCTATTATGATATTTTGCTTTCCTTCCGGAATCAGAACATGTAACCTATACTCAGAAGAAATGAAGGTTCCCTGTGATCAAGGTTAAACGTCTGACTGCCTATGGTAACTGATTCACCGAATCTTTTGCTCAGACTTCCTCCATATCTGAGATCAATTGTCAGATGCTTGAAAAGATCCGTTCCTATACCAGCCTGATATCCGAAAGTTGCGCTTCTGTAAAGCTCTTTAAAATCAGGGTCATTTATCAATTCCCTTGGTGATCCTATCAGTATTGAAGCAGATGGTCCGGCATTTATGCGAACAGGACCAAGAGTTACTCCCAGCAGAACAGGCACTTCGAGCTTGTCAAATTTCTGTGAGAGAATCTTTTCCGGTTCTTCAGCCGTTGACACATTGTAATCATAAGTTGTCGAGGCAAAACAGACCTCCGGCATCAGATAAATTCCAAATAACGTTACCCTCACAAAAGCTCCGGCATGAAATCCGAAGGCAGCATCTTTAAGAGCTTCGATGTTGTTTTCACCTGTTGTAAAATTGTACTCCGGGACCGTGCTTGTACTTGCACCTGCCTTAATTCCAAATTTGACCTGTGGGAAAGCTGTCAGACTTACAAGCCCGGCAAGCAGAATTAAAAAGAGTTTTTTCATCATTTTCTAGTTTTAAATAGATTAATCTAAATGCTCAATCTGGCATTAATACATTTATAAAACGAAATAATAATGTGAAAGGTTACATTGCAGAACCAACCGTTTCTTAAAAAACGGCACTCAGATGGGTTTATTTTGCATCCAGCAGGGCAAATATTTTATTTTTCATCTGATCAAACTCTTTTCTGTCAAATAACCTTGTGAGAAACACTATTTTACCTGACCGGTCTATTATTACATTTCTTGTGACTCCGGCCTCTTTCAAAGCAAAAAGCCCGAATATCTCAGCGCCGGGATCAAGAGCAAGGGGGTATGTTATTTTCATGTCCTTACTGAACTTAAGCACAGTCTCAACAGGTTCATCCCTGTCAATTCCAATGACCACAAGTCCTTTGCTTTTTCCGGGAAGCCAGATTTCATTCTCAATGAAAGGCATTTCCTGCCGGCAGACACTGCACCAGCTTGCAGTAAACTGCAGCATTACAACCTTACCCCTTAAATCACTTAACCTGTATGATTTTCCTCCGGCTTCATTTATTACAAAATCCGGAGCCATATCTCCCACCTTTACCAGGTATCCTTCCGGATATACATTCTTTTCCTGTCCAAAGCTCCAGAAAAACATTGATAAAAGAACCGGAAGAGTAATTAAGCGTTTTTTCATTATTTTTAGAAGTTTTATTATTACTAAAGCATAAACAGTTTAAGAAGCGACAAAGTTAGCAACAGATCTTAATTTTATTCTATTTATTCCGATAATGACGAGAAAAGTATATATACCTGTTTTTTTGACACTATTCCTGTGCGCATCAAATCTTACAGGACAAGAAAGCCCTGTTGAAAAAGGGCTGAATGCCATATCGCTTAATGCCATCAAAGCACAGCTTGGTTTTCTGGCTTCTGACTGGACCGAAGGCAGGGAAACAGGACAGAAAGGCGAATACATCTCAGGTGACTATATTGCCAGCATGCTTCAGCTATACGGTGTGAAGCCATTTGGAGACTATCCTCAGGGAAGAGGATTTTCAGGAATGCAAATGACTAGCGAAAGGACATATTTCCAGAATTTCGTAATAATAAAAACACAGCCCGGAGAGCAACAGGTGCTGAAACTTAAGACAAAAGAAGGAGAGACAGTTAAATACATTGATCTTGTGCTGAATGTCGACTACACGCTCAGGCCCACAGGTCAGAGTATTGAAATAGAAGCGCCGGTGGTTTTTACAGGTTACGGACTGAAAAGTGATAAACTCAAAATAAACGACCTCGGAAAAACAGATGTCAAAGGGAAATTTATTCTGAAAATCTCTGGAGCACCGGCATTTGCAAGAGAGAAGCTGACACCTTCTGAATTGTCTGCGGCTTCAAGGGAGTTTGAAAACTCGGCAATGTCGATGGGCGCAGCAGGCATAATAGAATTCAGCCCCGAATCGGTTACTGCAGGAACAGGCAACAGGCCGGAATTTCTTAACATGGCTCCTTCCGAAATTAGCAACCGGCCTTCTCAGTCAGGTGCAAGATATTCACTCCCATCAAAAAACAGGGAAGAAACATTTCCCAGAATTTACTTGTCGGCCAGCTCTGCAAATGAACTGCTTAAAGGCACAGGAATAAATATAGGGAATTTCATGAGGAAAGCAGGGAATAATGAATCCTATACTCTTCCTGTTATCACCGGAAAATCGGTCTATCTGAAGTCTGAAGTCATAACAACTCCTTTGCAGGCAAGGAATGTACTGGGAATCATTGAGGGCAATAACCCTGAAGAAATCATTGTTCTCGGAGCGCATTATGATCACCTCGGGATGCACGACGGATATATATGGAATGGCGCTGATGACAACGGATCCGGCACTGTCGGCGTGATGACACTGGCAAAGGCGCCCATGGAAACAGGACAGAAACCGGAAAAAACAATAATCATAGCACTTTGGACAGGGGAAGAACTTGGCCTTTTAGGCTCAAGATACTTTATAAGCAATTCCGGATTCCCTGTCAGGAATATAAAACTGAATGTCAATTTCGATATGATTTCAAGATATATTTCTGATGACGATACTAAAAAGGTGATTATGACTTATACAAAATCATTTCCCGCGTTCAGGAGCATTACTGAGGAAAACATTCAAAAGCACGGGATTGATCTTTCAATTGAATATCAGCCATCTGATGATCCTCCCGGCGGCAGTGACCACAGGAATTTCGTATCAGCCGGCATACCGGTAATGAGGTTTAAACCCGGACACAGGGAAGAGTATCACACACCTGATGATGAAACAAATTCTACTGACTGGGATATAATGGAGAAGATTATTAAACTCAGCTTTGCAAATATATGGTACCTTGCAAATAACAAATGGTGAACTTATTGCAATTTTTTTTATATTCCATTCTGTTTTGAATCTTACAAATTAATGTATTATAAAATCCTGATGGTTATGAAAAAGAGAGTCTTTCTTCTGCTTTTGATGGTTTTTCCGCTGTTTGCCGGTATTTCATATTCGCAGACAGGTCAGGCTGAAAAACTTAGAATTATTGTTATAGGTGCACATCCTGATGATCCTGACAAGGTTGGAGGCACTGCATACAAATGGGCAAGCCTTGGACATGATGTACTTCTGGTTTCACTTACAAGCGGTGATGCGGGGCATCAGACGCTGAGTTCCGCAAAACTGGCAAAGGTAAGAAGGGAGGAAGCAAGAAGAGCCGGGGAAGTGATAGGAGTAAAATATATAACACTTAACAATCATGATGGCCAACTGATGCCTACCTATAAGAACCGCCTTCAGGTTATAAAGCTGATCAGGGAGCATCAGGCAGATATTGTCATCACACACAGGCCGTATGATTATCATCCTGATCACAGGTACACAGGCACCCTGGTGCTTGATGCGGCATACATGGTTACAGTCCCGAAGGTACTTCCGGAAGTTCCTCACCTTAAAAAGAATCCTGTGTTTCTATACATGAGTGACGGATTTGTTCATCCCGAGCCTTTTAAACCTGATGTATGCATACCCATCGATGATGTGATAGAAAAGAAGATAGATATGTACCATCAGCATACCTCTCAGATGTATGAGTGGCTTCCATACAACAGGGGTGAGCTTGACAAGGTTCCTGCCACTGATCAGGAAAGAAGGGAGTGGCTTGGCAGGACGAGAAAAGGGGGGTCAAATGCTGATCCCTACCGCGAAATTCTCATTTCACAGTACGGAAGTGAAAA
>JABUEV010000042.1 GCA_013314865.1 Bacteroidales bacterium
TGAACTACCGGATGCCGGTCAGTGAATCCGTCAATGAGCCGGTGCAGAATAATGCCTTTCCTTATTGCTTCCGGATATTTAAGGTAATCGCGCCCCTTTACATAATCACCTATGTAGTTTCCTATGATAATTTTATCAGAATCACCGGACAAGTATATATGTGCCAGCACATTCATATATCAGCATAATAGTACAAAGAATTTGCCATATCCGTATTTTTAACTTAAACATTTTCTTTAACATATTTTCAATCAGAACCTATTATGGGCATAACAAACATTAAGTCAGACAGTTATGCAATAAATTAACATATTTAAAAATTAGTATATTTTATTCGTATAATTACATAGCAAATTATACATTTGTGAACATTAGTCGACCTGTTTTGGAAACGTCTTAAAAACAGGTTAAATTGTCAGACAATCTATAGAATTTATGGTAAGAAAAAATGTAATAATAATCGGTGCAGCCGGAAGGGATTTTCATAATTTCAACACTTACTACCGGAATAATGAGGCATATAATGTGGTTGCATTTACAGCAGCTCAGATACCGGATATTGACGGGAGGAAGTATCCTGCGGAACTGGCAGGGCATTTATATCCTGATGGTATTCCCATATATTCAGAGGAGAAGCTTCCGGAGCTGATAAGGGAACTTAAAGCTGATGAATGTGTATTTTCCTACAGTGATGTGACTTACCAGAAGGTTATGTCGGTAAGTGCAATAGTAAATTCTGCAGGAGCTGGTTTTGTTCTTCTGGGTCCTTCATCCACCATGCTTAAAAGTTCAAAACCTGTAATTGCCGTATGTGCTGTAAGGACTGGATGTGGTAAAAGCCAGACCTCAAGAAGGGTGATAGAATTACTCATGTCGCGTGGATTAAAGGTTGTGGCAGTAAGACATCCGATGCCCTACGGGGATTTAAGGGCACAGAAAGTCCAGCGATTTGCCGGGATAAAGGACCTGGAACTGCATAAATGCACAGTGGAGGAAATGGAGGAATACGAGCCTCATATTGTAAGGGGAAATGTAATTTATGCCGGTGTTGACTATGAAGCGATTCTGCGTGAAGCCGAAAATGATCCTAAAGGATGTGATCTGATTTTGTGGGACGGAGGCAACAATGATTTCCCATTCTATAAGCCCGATCTAATGATTACAGTCACCGATCCTCACAGGGCAGGCCATGAACTGAAGTATTATCCTGGAGAAGTTACTTTACGTATGGCTGACGTTGTTGTTATAAATAAAATTGACAGTGCTTCGCCCGAAGCAGTTCAGGTTGTAAGGGATAGCATTGAAAAAGTCAATCCGGGCGCCGTAGTGGTTGATGCTGCATCTCCTATAAGGGTAGATGATCCGTCTCTAATCAGAGGGAAAAGGGTGCTGGTTGTCGAGGACGGCCCGACTCTCACGCATGGAGAAATGAAGTATGGTGCGGGAGTTGTTGCCGCAAAAAAATATAGCGCAGCCCAACTGGTCGATCCGAGGCCTTTCCTGACGGGAACCCTTGTGGATACATTCATTAAGTACCCTGAAATAGGAACACTACTGCCAGCTATGGGTTATGGTGCCGGACAGATGCGTGATCTTGAGGAAACAATAAACAAGTCTGATTGTGACAGTGTGATTATTGCAACACCTATTGACCTGAACCGGATAATCAAGATTACAAAGCCAACCACGAGAGTTTATTATGATCTGCAGGAGATTGGTGACCCTGATCTAGCCCAGGTTCTTAATGAATTTTTACTGAAACATAATCTCAGCGTCTGACTCTGGCATTGCCTTTCCAGATGCTCCACACCTCTTCCTCATCTGCCGGCTGGCAATAATCGGTCAAGACTGTTGTTGCCAGGGCTCCGGTGGCCCATCCGAACTGAATCCATTTTTCAGGGGGCCATCCTTTGAGTATGCCATAAAGAAGACCGCCTACAAAGCCATCTCCTCCTCCTATCCGGTCGAGGACGTGAATTTCACGAGGTTCAACTGTGTGCCAGTTGTCTCCCTCAAGCATAATTGCTCCCCAGAGGTGCTGATTGGCATTTATCACCTGGCGGAGTGTTGTTGCAAAAACTGTTGTGCCGGAATAACTCTTTCGGACTTTTTCGATCATCTGTTTGAAACTGTCAATTTTAGAGGCAAGATTCTTACCCCCTTCTTCAGGCCCTTCGGCTCCCAGACATAACTGAAAATCCTCCTCATTCCCTACAAGAATGTCTGCTAAGCCGGCAATCTCCCTGAAGGTTTCTGACAATTCTTTTTCCCTGTTTTTCCAGAAGGATGCACGGTAGTTTAGATCAAAAGATATTCGAGTGCCATGCTTTCTCGCTTGACGGGCAAGCTGCAGGCAGAAATTACTTGTTTCAGGAGAAAGGGCAGCAATAAGACCTGAAAGATGAAGAATCTGAACACCTTCTTTAGCAAATAACCGTTCAAGATCAAAATCCTTCACATTAAGAGTTCTTCCAACTTCTCCGGCACGGTCATTGTGAACTCTCGGTCCCCGGGGACCAAAGCCGCAATCGGCAATATTAAACTGGTGACGATATCCCCATGGTCCTCCCTGCTCTACTTCCCTGCCTTCATAAACCATGTGCCGGCTTGCCAGATTATCCTTTATCATCCTCGCAATCGGACTCTCCCTGACAAAAGTGGTGAGCACCTTGACCGGCAGGCCAAGAAATGATGAAACACTTGCCACATTTGTCTCCGCGCTCGTGACGTACATTTCGAAAGTATGACTGCAATGAACTGCCTGTGAATTTACAGGGGTTATACGCACTCCCATGCTGGTCGGAACAACAAGCGACCATTTGTATTCCTTGCGAAGTCCAATTTTCATAAAAGTTGTATACTGTTGAAGTTTTGATTACTTAGTGGTTGATGAAATACTTTAGTCCCGAAATGTTTCACACAATTATTTCAATCTGGCTTTAAGTTTTTTTGCCGCTTCCTCATAGCCAGGTTTGTTGAGCAATGCAAACATATTGTTTTTGTAGGCTTCCACTCCAGGCTGATCGAATGGATTCACGTCAAGAATATAACCGCTTAAAGCACAGGCAATCTCAAAGAAGTAGATTATCTGTCCGAAATAAAACTCATTAAGCTCCGGAATCTCAAGTGTTATGACAGGGACGCCGCCATCGGTATGGGCAAGGACGGTTCCGGTTTCAGCACTCCTGTTAACTTCTGAAAGTCTTTTCCCGGCCAGAAAGTTAAGCTGGTCCTGGTCTTCAGTTTCTTTGGGGATGGTAATTCTTTTTTCCTGGCTTCTTACTGAAAGCATTGTCTCGAAAATTATTCTCTGGCCTTCCTGGATATATTGTCCGAGTGAATGGAGGTCAGTAGTATATTCAACTGAAGCGGGGAAAATTCCTTTCCCCTCTTTGCCTTCGCTTTCCCCGAAAAGCTGTTTCCACCATTCTGCAAGATAATGAAGCCTCGGGGTAAAGGAAACAAGAATTTCAACAGACCGGCCGCTCTGCAGAAGAAGATTTCTTGCAGCAGCATACAAGAGAGCAGGATTTGATGAAGCAGTCTTGTTGGACCTGGTAACTGCCTGCATAGCTTTTGCTCCCTTTACAATTTCCTTTATGTCATGACCATTCACAGCAACCGGCAACAGCCCTACAGGGGTAAGGAAAGAGTATCGTCCTCCAACATTATCCGGAATGACAAATGTCTCATAACCGTTTAGCTCAGCCAGTGAACGAAGGGCTCCTTTACTCTTGTCCGTGACAGCAATTATTCTGTCGGCGGCCACTGCTTTGCCTACTTTTCTTTCAAGATGGTCTTTTAATATCCTGAATGCAATGGCCGGTTCGGTTGTTGTTCCTGATTTTGAAATAACTATGATTGAATAATTTCGTGAATCAAGCACCTCCATGAGATCAGCCAGATAGTCTTCACAAATATTCTGCCCCGCGTACAATACTGTATGATGTTTGGATTTCAGAATTGGGGCAAAAGAATGGGAGAGGGCCTCTATTGCCGCTCTGGCTCCCAGGTATGAACCTCCAATGCCTATTACCACGGTCGTATCGGAAACAGACCGGAGATGTTTTGCAATTTTTTCTATCCTGTCAATCTGTGGAATTATATCATCAGGGAGAGACAGCCATCCCAGAAAATCACTTCCGGCTCCGGTGCCTGAATTAAGCGAATCCAGATGTCTCAGTGATTGTTGTGCCAGTGCAAATATTTCTTCGTCTGAAATGAAAGCGCCGGCATTTTTAAGGTTAACGTTCAGAATATCTTTCATCACAGCATATTTTTACTATTGTGACAAATTTAAATAAAAAGCCGTCAGGTCTTCCCTGGCGGCTTTAAAATAAATGGAAAAATATGTTGAAATGAAGTTACCTTTTCTGAATAGAACCCGCACTTGAACTATGTGCATCAATAAACCCGGGATTTCCCTTGTAGTTGATATCTCCGGCACTTGAGGCTCTCGCAGTGAGTCTTTCAGTTACATAGATGCTTGCATCTCCTGCACTTGATGCTGATATGTTTGCTTCTTTTGCCTTAAGATTGTAGGCATTCAAATCTCCTGCACTGCTTAGCGATGCCCCTAGAAATTCTGTTTCACCGGCAAGTGTAACATCGCCCGAACTGCTGATGTTAACTCTAACCTCCCTGGCTGTCAGTTCAAGTTTGATATTTCCGGCACTGCTGGCAGACAATTCAATAATCTCGCCTCTGACAGGCATTTCTCCAATAATGTCTCCTGCACTTGATGTCGTTAACGAATTTAAATCCCGCATGGTTACGTAAACTCTTTTCATGGCTGCCTCACGGATATTTGCGCGGGAATAAACATTCAGAATTCCGCCTTTGTTTTCAGTAACAATGTACCCATGCAGATTTTCATCTGCTTCAACAACAATCGATTCTTTGTCCCCCTGACTCAGATAAACATCAATTCCGGAGCTTACTCTGATACCGTCAAAATTACCTGCCTGCCTCTCCTTTTTGACGACATTGTTATTGCCATATACTGTCCTGCGTGGCTGTCCGTCTATGCAGGCTGTAATACTAAGGCAGAATGCAGTGATCAGCAGAATTTTAATATTTTTCATTTGTTAGTCTTTTATTTTCAATCTAAAGACATGAGATGAATAGAAATGATGCATACAGTGAAAATTTTTTTATTTCACTTGTATGAATGAAATGTTTTAGAAATATATGGGGGAATATTTATTTGAAAAGTCCGGGGTCGAGCGATCTGACGTTGTTAACAAAAGCAACAACAAAGGCATCAGGGTATCCTTCTGCCTTCATCTGTGATGCAAAACTCCTTGCTTCAGCCAGGCTGTTGAATTCACCTGCACAACTGCGGTACAATCCATTATACAGATATTCGTATGTGCTATATAATTTTCCGCTGATTTTTATTTGATAGCTTCCTTTAGGATTTTTGCCCGAAAAGAACTGAACGCGGTAAATGACATTTGTTTGAGGTTTTGCCGTTTCTTCAGTCACTGTCTGAGGTTTTGCCTGCGGTCTGGATTCTGCCGCGGCCGGTTTTTTGGTTTCTTCAGCAGAAGTCTTTTGCGTGGCTGGAACAGAACGGGCCTGATTATTTAACGGTTCAGCAGGTTTTGTCGGTGTCTCTTGTTTTGGCACTTCAGCAATTTTCCCCATAGTTGGCAATCCTGCATCAGCCAGATAAGCAAGGGCTTTTGATATATCCTGAAAAGTATCAGCTGCATATTTATTCTTAAAAGTAACACGGTACAGGCGGGCGATCTTTTTGCCTGTCCTTCCTTTTGAAGTGAATATAGCTGATTTTCCGTCATTGGGATCAATAGCGAAAGCTATCTCGTCATTTGAGGTGTTGACAGCTTTGGTAAGGTTAACCGGCTGTTCCCAGTTTTTGCCATTGTAAAGGCACATGTAGAGGTCATATCCTCCAAATCCTCTGTTACCTTCTGAAGAGAAAAAGAGATTATTTTCCTTATCAAGGAAAGGGAACATCTCATTAAGATTTGTATTTATTGTTTTTCCAAGGTTTTCAGGAGTTGACCATTTGAATCCCTCCTTTCTTGTTATAAATAAATCAAGGCCTCCAATGGATCCTTTCCCATTTGAAGCAAAAATCATTGTATTCCCGTCATTAGATATGGCAGGGTGAGTGTAAACCGAACGGTCTGAACAAAAGTTTAAAGGCTCTTTGTCGCTGACCCATGTACCCCTGCGGTTTTTGCCAAACTGGTATCTGGCTTCATATATTTTTTCAGAGCTGTTATCATCGGGCCGTTTTGTATAATACATTGTTGAGAAGTCGCTTGTAAAAGTTACAGCTTCAGCGGGAAATGAGAAGGTCTCATCAGGAGAGAATAGCATTTTTGTTCCGATTATGGTATCGGTAAGGACGGAGTAGTAAGCTTCTATAGTGCCGAATGAAACATGGTCGGGGACCATCTTGCCCTCGTTCCTTGAATGTGAGAGGTAGATAATTCCATCCTTGTAGAATCTTATTCCTGAGGAGGGAGGAATTATTTCCAGCCTGAAGGGATCGATCCTGATAAGCTGTGTTTTATCAAGTGTATCCTGTACACTTATTGTTGCCCCATGTATATTACTAACCAATGAACATGGCCCGGGTTCAGTCCCGGAAGGCGAAACCACGGCTGAGATTCCAGATAGTAATATAATTCCGCTTAATTTTTTCATATATCAGATAAACTGTTACCAGTGTCCGGCAGATGTATAGCCTGATCCGTTTTTAGAAAAGTTTATGCCAAATGCAACGTCTACTGTCAGTGGCTGTTTAAAGTAAGCTGTCTCTTTAGGCAGGGCAAAGAAAGTTGCCACATAGAATCTGGGATAGCGGTACTGGAAAAAGAAAGATATTTTGTTATAGTCGTTGAAGTAAGAACCGGCACAAAAATTTCCGGCGTATATTTTAAGCATCGGCTGGATGTTTTCCTGAAAGCTGAACGTCAGGGAATCGGTGCCGACAATAATGACAGAAGGCTCAATAACAAGATTCAGGTAACGGATTATAACAAATTTGTAACCAGCAAGGAAGTTGTATTGTCTGTTTACGGGAATCCTGTAAGTAAATACAGAATCTTTGTCTTCCGGCGGACTGAGAATATTTGTAGCAGATATTCCTGCATATACAGACGGGGAATAGAAATACGCTCCAGCGTCGATATTGGGAAAGATAAATTCTTTCTGGGGTATACTCAGGTCAGTGTTGCCGTTGTAATGATGAAAGATTCCTTTTCCTGCAATACCGAAGGAAAGAAATGAGAGGGATCTTTTGTCCACAGGCAAATGCCATGATAAAATTCCGCTTACACCTGCTGTCTGGGTTAATTCATTCATGTCGTTGTATATCGCCAGCCCGGCACCAAGCGGCATGAATTCAGTAGATTTGGAAGACATAAGATATCCCGGCACTTTTTTGCTGAATCTGGTGTTGGCAGAAAGAAGCTGTGATTTTACCTTTCCCTGAAATCCGGCTATAAAATCAGTCGAGAAGAAATCCTTGCTTCCGGCAATTGCCGGGTTAAAAACCAGGGGGCTGAAAATCCTGTAGGAAATTGGATTGAAAGGCACCTGCTGTCCTGTAACTGATTCAGCGTATAGTACTGTAAACAGAATGATTAGTAACCTGATTGAACCTTTCATAATGGATTCAAAATGCAAAACTTTAGGCAGTAAAGGATGTCCGCTAAAATGAACTTCCATAATTCTGCCCTTAATTTCATGATAGTCTTCAAAGATATAAAAAATAAATAAATAGAGCTGAGAATTGATTACATTGATATTTTTTGTTAAATTTAATAATCAGTAATTTAAAGAAACCTCCTTTAGGAAAAGATGAGCGAATCATTATTGAAGGCGCTGATGCAGTTGTTTGCCCTGGTAAGTGATATCAGAGATGTCAGCGAAATCTCGGGTCGCGAAAAAAATATTGTGCGGTCATTCCTCTCAAGGCTTCTGAATACTGAACTTGTTGAAAAATACATGAGGTTCTTTGATGAATGCCTGACTCTTTTTTACAGAAATGAGAAAAATGAAAACGGAATTTCCGAAACCGGCAGTGAAGATTATAAGGCAATAAGAATTAAAAATATCTGCGATGATATAAATAACGAGTTCAGGACAAAACAGAAAATTTATCTTATAATTCAGCTAATTGATTTCATTTCTTACGGAACTGAGATTACATCAAAGGAACTTGATTTTCTTATGACAGTTGCCCTTGCATTGAATATTCCGGAAAATGAATACAGGAATATAAAAGGATTTATTCTTGATCCGGTTAGCAAACTGAATGAGAAGGACAATTTACTGATAATAAATAATTGTCAGACAGTTAAATACAAAAAAATAAAGCACATTTGTAACAGTAAAGTTACAGGGGAGTTACGGTTTCTTAATATTGAGAGTGCCAAGACATTTATTTTCAGATACATTGGTGACGGAGTGCTTTTCCTTAACGGTCAGCATGTCTTCCCGAAACAAACTTATCTGTTCGATAACGGATCAACAATCAAGGGCCCCGGATTAAAAACTTTGTATTATTCTGAAATATTCAGATTCTTCAATGCCGAGAAACTTAAATCCAGGGTAACACTTACCGCAAAAAACATAGTCTTCAGATATAAAGATACAGAGAACGGGATTCACAATTTCAGTTTTAAGGGCGAATCGGGTCAGATGATTGGAATACTTGGTGTCAGCGGTACAGGGAAATCCACTCTCCTTGAAATCCTGAATGGAAATGTTAAACCTTACAGCGGAGAAATTTATATTAACGGATATAATCTGAACGATGAAAAGAACAGGGAGACGCTCAGAGGAATTATAGGCTATGTTCCGCAGGATGACTTGCTTATCGAGGAACTCACTGTTTATCAGAATATTTATTACAGTGCCAGAATGTGCCTGGATAGATTCAGGGATAAAAGAATAAGGAATATTGTTAAAAGAGTTCTCACCCAGCTTGATTTGTATGAAATCAGGGATCTGAAAGTAGGTGATAAGCTGAATAAGGTAATCAGCGGAGGTCAGAGAAAACGAATCAATATTGCCCTTGAGCTGGTCAGGGAACCGCACATTTTGTTTGTTGATGAACCGACTTCGGGACTCTCTTCAATTGATTCCGAGGTGGTTATTAACCTCCTGAAAGAACAGACTTACGAAGGCAAACTGGTAATTGTGAATATACATCAGCCTTGCTCCGACCTTTACAAACTTTTTGACAAGATTATTATCCTGGACAAAGGGGGGTATCAGATTTACTATGGTGATCCGAATGAAGCGATAGTTTATTTTAAAACTCTTAGTCAGCATGCAAATCCGGAGGAAGACCAGTGCCCAAAGTGCGGGAATATAAATACCGAACAGGTCTTGCAGATTGTTGAGGCTAAAATAATTGATGAGACCGGGAAACTTACCGGAACAAGAAAGGTAAGTCCGGTGGAATGGCACAATTACTTCCTGAAAAACATCGCCCGAAAGATGAACTTTTCTCACGGGCCGCCTCAGAAACTCCCGGAAAACTACTACAGCATTCCTCCGGTTCTGAAACAAATGAAAATATTCTTTATCAGGGATGCATTGTCAAAACTGGCCAACAGGCAATACCTGATTATCAGCCTGCTTGGCGCTCCTTTTCTTGCCTTCGTGCTTGGATATTTCACCAAACATAATGCAGGAAGCGAGTACCGGTTTGCTGATAATGAGAATATCCCCGCTTATATATTCATGTGTGTAATAACATCACTTTTCCTTGGGCTGATAATCAGCTCGGAAGAAATACTGAGAGACAGGAAAATTCTAAAAAGAGAATCGTTCCTGAATCTCAGCTGGTTCGGATACATTAATTCCAAGATCGGAATGATGTTCATAATTTCGGCAATTCAGACCATTTCTTTTATTCTTGTTGGAAATCTGATACTTGAGATCAGGGGAATGACGATACCATATTGGATTGCCTTGTTTACTGCAGCCTGCTGTGCAAATATGATCGGACTTAACATTTCTTCTGCCCTTAATTCAGTTATAACTATCTATATACTCATACCATTCATAATTATTCCCCAGTTGCTTTTCAGCGGGGTTTTGGTAAAGTTCGACAAGCTCCATAAACTGCCCGGATCCACACAGGAGTATGTCCCCGTGATAGGTGATGTAATGACTGCCAGATGGTCGTTTGAAGCACTGGCTGTGGAACAATTCAGCAATAACCGTTTTTCAAGGAATTTCTTTCCGTACAACGTGGAGGAGAGCCAGAATTTCTGGTATGGCTCTTTTCTGATACCTGCACTTAAAGAGGACCTGAAAAAATGCTTCCAGCCAGGTACTACTCAGGACTTTAGAACAACCAGCATGAGAAGACTGAGATATCATGTCAACGATTTGTCTGAAAAAGCCGGATTTCTTTTGCCTGAAAAGGTAAGAACGTCACTGGAAAAAAATTTCATGGATGTAAAGGAAGGCAATAGCATATTGACGTATCTGGAATTTCTTAAAAATCATTTCATAGGGATTATGAAGGAAGCCAGGGCTTCAAAGGACAGTGTAACAATGTTGCTTGAGTCAAAGATGGGTGCAGAAGGACTCATGAAACTTGAGGAAAAATATGAGAACCGCCAGCTCAAAGACATTATTATCCTTGAAAGAGTGCCGGGGAAAAAGCCTTTGCTGGTGACCGACAAGAAAATTATTCAGAAATACGAACCCGGATATATGAAGCCGGTGTCAAGAACCGGCAGAGCTCATTTCTATGCTCCTTATAAAATGATTGGAAATGTAAGAATTGAAACTTTCTGGTTTAATACAATCGTGGTATGGTTTGTAACAGGATTATTGTACCTGATGCTGTGCTTCAAGGTTCTTTACAGGCTTATACTTTTCGCAGGAGATCTCATGTCAAGACAATCGGACCTTGAGAAGCTGGATATTATAATCGAAAATCC
>JABUEV010000043.1 GCA_013314865.1 Bacteroidales bacterium
TCAGACACAACTTTCATAATCGTAAACAGATTTTTCACAGGAGCTGAAGGGGGTTGCCCGGGGGTTACAGGTCCGGAATCAGTTACTGCTCTCATTACTTTTTTTCTTATTTCCTCCGGAGTATCAGCCAGAAAAATGCCGTTTCCCTCGCTTTTCCCCATCTTTCCTGTACCATCAAGGCCAGGGATTTTTATAAGCTTCCTCCCAAAATTATAAGCATCCGGTTCCGGGAAATAATCCACCCCGTACATTGTATTAAACCGCCTGGCAAATCTTCTTGTCATTTCAAGATGCTGTTCCTGATCTTTGCCAACCGGAACCTTGTTTGCTTTATGAATAATTATGTCAGCTGCCATCAGCACAGGATAGGTCAAAAGACCGGCATTAATATTGTCTGGTTGTTTTCTTACTTTCTCCTTGAAAGATGCTGTTCTTTGCAGTTCACCAACATATGCATTCATATTCAAAAGAAGGTAGAGTTCTGTAACCTCCGGCACATCACTCTGAATAAAAACAGTTGCCTTCTCAGGATCTATTCCGCAGGCAAGATACTCAGCAAGAACCTGCCTTATATTTGCATGAAGATTATCAGGTTTTGGATGAGTTGTAAGTGAGTGATAATCTGCTATAAAGAAGAAACATTTGTTTTCCTCCTGCATTTTTACAAAATTTCTTACGGCCCCAAAGTAATTTCCCAGGTGTAAATTGCCGGTCGATCTTATCCCGCTTACTACTATATCCATTTTGTTTTTGTAAAATTTTCAGCAAAACTAATCCTTTTTATTCATACACGAAAGTGCCGTAAGTCATTGCGGCAAATCAGAACAGATTCATAATGCCTGAAATAAAAACATTTCTCTCAAAAATAGTACCTTTGCCGGTAATTCACTGACAAGAAAATGGAATCAACCAGACAAAAAAAAGTTTCGAGGCTGATACAGAAAGAAATGGCAAATTTATTTCTCAGGAAGGGAAATGAAATTGCTCCGGGGAAAATGATTTCCGTAACCCGTGTGAGAATAAGCCCCGATCTCTCTGTGGCAAAAATATATATAAGCATATTCCCGTCCGAAAATCACGATAATACACTCCGTTCAATTGAAGCCCAGAAGGGAAAAATTAGATTTGACCTGGGGGTGACAGTAAAGTCACAGCTGCGCATCATTCCCGAAATAGCCTTCTTCATTGATGACAGCCTGGATTATATCGACAACATCGAGAAGCTTTTAAAATAAAGATGTGATGCAGTACGAATCTGTCAAGGTTCCCCTCGGAAAGTTAATCAGGAAATCATCTCTTCTGCGAAAATTGTTTTATCTGATCCTCGGCTTTCTTCTTCTCAGAAACTGGCATATTTCCAGGACATTAATAAGAATCCGCAAACAGATGAACCTCGAGTCTTTTGTACTTGATGCCGGATCCGGATTCGGACAGTATGTGTACCGAATGGCAAAAATGAATAAAAAATGGAAAGTAAAAGGCATTGATATCAGCAAGGAACTGATTGAAGACTGCAGGAAGTTTTTCTCAGGGACTGATTTAGCTGACAGAGTTGAATTTGAAACTGTTGATCTTGTCAGGTTCAGGGAAACAGCCCGTTACGATCTTATCATCAGTATCGATGTCCTGGAACATATTGAGGATGATTCATCAGTGCTTACTAATCTATATAATAGTTTGAAAGAAAATGGATTTATATTGATTTCCACACCATCCGACAAGGGAGGATCTGATGTAAATGAAGCGTCAGGAGTCTCTTTTATTGGCGAACATGTGCGGAACGGCTACAGTATAGAGGAAATTAAAGAGAAACTGGAAAAGGCAGGTTTTAAAAACATTCGCTCCAGGTATACATACGGCAAACCGGGAAATCTCTCCTGGAAGCTTACAATGAAATACCCGGTGAAAATGATAAACAAATCTGCTTTTTATTATCTTATTCTCCCGTTTTACTATCTTGTACTTTTACCTTTTTTAGTCATACTTAATATTTTTGATTTATTATTGGTCCACAAATCAGGTACAGGATTGCTGGTAACTGCAGTTAAATAATTCAAAGTGAAGCTTTCATTATATATTGCCCGCAGATATCTCTTTGCCCGCAAGTCAAGGAATGCAATTAATGTTATTTCGGGCATATCGGTCGCCGGCGTAACTGTAGGAACAATGGCCCTGATAATAGTGCTGTCAGTATTTAACGGACTCGAAAAACTGGTTCAGTCAATTTTCAATACCTTCGATCCTGATCTTAAAGTGACTTCCATTGAAGGTAAAACTTTTCCTGCTGACTCGGCCACCCTCAGATTGCTGTCAAATGTGGACGGTGTAATGACTTATTCTCTTACCCTGGAGGAAAATGCATTGTTAAAATATGGAGACAGGCAATATATTGCTACCATAAAAGGAGTGGATAATAATTACACAACAATATCCGGAATTGACAGCACCATGTGGGACGGCGAATTCATTCTGAAATCGGAAAATAACAGGCCTTTTGCTGTTCCGGGAATTGGCATCGCAAGATACCTGGGAATAAATATTAATTTCATTACACCGCTTAATATTTATGTCCCTCGCAGAACAGGCAGTGTCACACTTAATCCTGATAATGCATTTGTCAGGAAATTTATATTCCCCTCCGGCATTTTCCAGGTTGAACAGGAATATGATTCGAAATATGTGTATGTGCCGCTTGATTTTGCAAGGGAACTCCTGGATTATGAGACAGAGGTAAGTTCTGTGGAAATTAAATTAAGAAACGGAGCCGATCCAGGAAAAGTCAAGAAAGAAGTAGAATCTGTCTTCGGTGATGACTTTTTGGTGCAGGACCGGTTCGAACAGCAGGAAATATTTTACAAAGTTATGCGGTCTGAACGTCTTGCTATATTCTTTATTCTGACTTTTATTCTTATAATCGCTTCTTTCAATATTATCGGTTCTCTTACAATGCTTATCATAGAAAAAGAACGTGATATTGAAATCCTGAAAAGTCTTGGTGCAGATAATAATCTCATTCAGAGGATATTTATTTTTGAGGGATGGCTGATTTCTATAATAGGAGCCGTTGCAGGTATTATCTTGGGTTTTATAGTCTGCTGGATACAGCAGAAATACGGACTTGTAAGGCTTCAGAGTGATTCACTGCTTATGAGCTCATATCCTGTACTCATGAAAGTAAGAGATTTTTTCCTGGTCCCCCTGACAGTCCTTCTGATAGGCTTCTGGGCTGCATGGTACCCTGTCAGATTTCTAACAAAAAAGTATCTGAAGAAAGATGAAAACATGCATTAAACCTTCAATGCTGATTTGCATATTCTTACTTGCCCTGACAGTATTTATTCCTTCTTCATGCACAAGCAGAAGAGATAAAGCCGAACATAAAAACATTATACCTGAAAAAGACCTGATAATTATTCTCACAGACATTCATCTTGCAGACGGATTGCTCAGACTCCCACGAATAAATTATATTTACTCCAGTTCAGACTCGATTTCTCCTTATATCGAAATAATTGAAGGGCATGGGTACACTAAAGAACTTATGGATAAAACTGTAAGGTATTACTTCATCAGACGCCCAAAAAAACTGATCAGGATTTATGACAAAGTTCTTGGGAACCTTAGCGAAATTGAGGCTAAGGTCGAGAAAGAAATTCCCGAGGTTATAACAAAAGTTGAAAATATCTGGCCGGAAAAGTCTTCATTCTGCTTCCCTTTCCCTTCCGGATCTCCGGATACGGCCTGGATAGATTTTCCGGTAAGCTTTTTCGGAACATATAATCTCCAGTTTACACTGACTGTTTACCCTGATGATGAGTCTGTAAGGCCTGTGTGCGGAATATTTCTTTCCAGCATAGATAGTACCGGCACAGAAAAACGGATCTATTTCCCGACGACAGTTTATCTTAAGGACGGCCGGCCACACAGGTACAACATCTTCATAAATCATACTCTTAAAGCTCCCCTCCGGATAAAAGGATGGTTCATCGACAATGAATGTGCTTCGCCTTTTTTAAAGGCACATTTCAGTGTTGATGACATAACTCTTTCAAGAAGAATTATTCAGAGATGAGAAAGCTTTCTGCCCAGTATATCTTTACAAACAACGGGCCTCCTTTAAAAAGAGGAGTCATTACTCTTGATGATAACGGGATTATTATTGAGGTAACCTACACAGGGGGCAATCCTGCAGAGAAAGAGTCGGTTGAGTACTTCAATGGAGTTATAATTCCCGGATTTGTTAATTGCCATTCCCATCTTGAACTGTCTCACCTTAAAGGACGAATTCCAGAAGGCCTGGGATTGCCTGGATTTATCAAAGCCATCCGTGAGATACGCACCGACGAACCTGAAAAGATCTTCAGAACCATGGTGAAGACAGATTCCGGGATGTATGATGAAGGGATAGTTCTCTGTGCCGATATCTGCAATACAGCAAATTCATTCCAGGTAAAGAAAGAAAGCAGGATTCATTACATTAATCTAATTGAAGTTTTCGGGATTGACCCCGGAAAGGCAGACAAAAGAATGGAGGAGTTTATGAATGTTGCAGAAACAGCACAAAAACTGAATTTCCAATTCAGCTTTGTACCACATTCTGCATATTCTGTTTCATTACCACTCCTCAGGAAACTTAAAGAAATCTGCTCTGAAAATAAGGTCACATCTGTACATTTTATGGAGAGTCAGTATGAAAAGTTATTTCTTTCAGAACACAAAGGACCTTTCTTTTCATATTACAGGGAATCGGGACTGCTGGCTTCTGAAATTTTAACTCCTGCAGATCATATTTCTTTTGTACTTGATGAAATTACCGGGTCCGGGAATCTTATTCTGGTACACAATACCTTTGCTGACGCAGAAACAATCAGGGCTGTGAAAGTCAGAAATGATCTCTACTGGTGCCTTTGTCCCCGCTCAAACATTTATATTGAAGGAAGGGTTCCTCCAGTTGATACAATGCTCAATGAAGGATGTGAAATTGTAATAGGAACTGACAGCATGGCTTCAAACAATACTCCCGGAATCCTGACAGAATTATACACCCTTCAGGAACATTTCCCTTTCCTGAAATTTTCTGATCTTATAAGATGGGCTACTTTAAACGGAGCCAGGGCTTTGGGAATGGACAATCTGTACGGCATCATAGAAACCGGCAAAAAGCCCGGACTTCTGCTTATTGAGAAGATGGATCTTCCTGGTTTAAAACTAACTCAGGAAAGCGTTGTAAGAAGATTAGCATAATTATTCCTATTTTTGACCAGCCAATTAAGACCAGGAATGGGTACTTTTTTATTTGACAGGATAGTATTTGGACCAGTAAAAAGCAGGCGACTTGGCGTTTCACTGGGTATCAACCTTCTGCCCTCTGACAGGAAGATATGCAACTTCAACTGCATCTATTGCGAGTGTGGATGGACCTGCAGTACCGAAATAAAAAAGAGCAGTCTGCCCCGGAGAAAAGAGATTTATGAAGCTCTCGGTCACCGGCTTCAATTAATGAAAGAGGCCGGCGAACCGCCTGATGTAATAACATTTGCCGGAAACGGAGAACCCACACTCCATCCGGAATTCCCCGACATTATTGACGACACCATAGAATTAAGGAACAGGTACCTGCCCGGGGTAAAAATTGCAGTTCTGTCAAACGCATCCACAATCGACAGGCCTGCCATAAGAGAGGCTTTACTAAAAGCTGATCTTAATATACTCAAACTTGATTCGGCACTGGATGTTACTGTCAGAACTCATAACCAGCCTCGTATAAATATCAATGTAGCTGACCTGATAGAAAATCTTAAGAAATTCGACGGTAAATTAATCATTCAGACCCTTTTCCTCAGAGGGACCTTTAACGGAAAGATTATTGACAATACCACACCTGAAGAAATTGAAGCATGGCTTAAAGTTCTTGAGGAAATTAAGCCTTCCGAAGTTATGATCTATACTATCTCAAGAGACACCCCTGCAGGAAGGGATTTGCAGAAGGTTCCGTTAAAAGAACTCCGGCATATTGCATCAATGGTAAAAAGAATTGGCATAAAAACACGTGTTTCAGGCTGAAATTGAAGCAAAATCACAACATACTTGTTTGTCCTCTGGAATGGGGTCTCGGGCACGCTTCCAGGATCATTCCAGTTGCGAGGAAACTGCGTGAAATGAATCACAATGTCATAATTGCCGGCGGAGAAAGCCTCAGAAGCTTCTTCAATGCTGAACTGCCTGACTTTCCCTTTATGGTTTTCCCCGGGTTTAGGCCAGCATATTCAAAATTGCTTCCTCAATACTTAATCATTGCTTTACAGATACCTGTCCTTATTTTTCACATAGTCAAAGAAAAAATATTACTGAAAAAAATTGTAAAGGAACTTAAAATCAATCTTGTTATAAGTGATAACCGTTTTGGACTATGGCATAAGGATATTCAGACAGTCTACATTACACACATGCCGCTGATACCTTTTCCGAAATTCCTGAAATTTCTTGAAAAGACCGGATCTTATCTGCATCAACTTATAATCAGAAAATATACCTGGTGTTTGATTCCTGATCTTCCCGGTGATTTAAACATCTCCGGCAGGCTTACTCATCTAAGGAAACTGCCTTCAAATGTTATTTTTGCAGGATTGCTTTCAAGATTCGCTGGAGAAGTACTATCACTACCGGAACGTACAGGAAAGGAATATGATTTAATAATGCTTTCTGGTCCTGAACCTCAAAGGAGCATTCTTAGAAGGAAACTTGAATTACTTTCTGAAGACAAAGAAACTGAAACAATTATTCTGACAGGTAATCCGGACAAAAATAACCAGTCAGCAAAGGAGGGCAGTAAAATAACGTTATACAGTCATCTGCCATCAAACGAACTGAGAGCTTTAATATTAGAAGCAAAAAATATAACAGCACGATCGGGCTATTCAACCATTATGGACCTTATAGCCCTTAACCGCACTGCTTTGCTTATTCCGACACCGGGCCAGACTGAACAGGAATATCTTGCAGAGTATTTAGCACAAAAGGGATGGTTCAGTTCTGTCCGTCAGAAAGAACTTCAAAAACCACTTATTTTACCTGTGACCAAAGCAAAATGGCCGCCGGATATCATCTCACAAAGCAGGGAACTGCTTGAAAGGGCACTGACAAAAATATCAGAAGGCATACAGAAAAGCTCCTGAGCCGACAAAACCGGTCAAAAATCCAAGCCATATCTGGGCCGGATTGTGAGAGTTGAGTTTCAGTCTTGAGGAAAGGATTATACCTCCTGTAATGACAACTGCAACAATTTGCCATACAAGGGGAGCATACATTTTGAATGACAAAGCAATGACAAGGCCTGTTATGGCTCCTGTCGCTACAGAATGTACAGATATTTTCCACCAGAAGGTCACTGCAGTAACTATTATTGCCAGACAGGTAGTTGCAAAAATGAATGATTTGAAAAAGATTGGTACCTGCAACCCGGATATAATATATGAGGTAAAAATATACAGAACAGACACAACAGATAAAGGTATAAGCCTTTCTTTCCTTTCATTCATGTTGTATGAGCTGATTATCTTTCTGTATTTCAGGTATGGCAAAAGGCTAAGAGGTATAAGAACATTATTGATTCCGACGATTATGAACAGGAATTTCTTTACAGTGAACGGGACAAAACCAAGCAGGGTGGGAGCTGTAAAAATCAGTATCAATCCATATAAAGGCATCCACAAAGGGTGGAAAATAATTGAAACAAGTTTTGCAAATTTATTCAGCAGATTATCAGTTCCGGCAGATATCATTAAATCTCCTTTCTCAGTCTTGCCACAGGAATATTCAGTTGTTCACGGTATTTTGCCACAGTCCTTCGTGCTATCATGTAACCCTTTTCCTGCAGTATCTCAGTCAGTCTTTCATCTGTAAGGGGCTTGCGTTTATCCTCATTTTCAATGCAGTCCTGCAATATCCTTTTTATCTCACGTGTGGAGACCTCCTCTCCGGTATCAGTCTGAAGACCTTCAGAAAAGAAGAATTTCAAAGGAAAAATTCCAAAATGTGTCTGAATATACTTACTGTTTGCAACTCTCGACACAGTAGAAATGTCAAGCCCTGTCATTTCAGCCACATCTTTAAGTATCATTGGTCGGAGTTTTGTCTCATCACCGTCAATGAAGTACTCCTTCTGGTATTCCAGTATTGCATTCATTGTAAGCAGAAGGGTGTTTTGTCTTTGTCTGATCGCATCAATAAACCATTTGGCCGAGTCAATCTTCTGTTTTACAAACATAATGGCTTCCTTCATTTCCTTTTTCTGGTCTTTATCCCTTGAATAGTGCTGAAGCATCTCGCTGTACTCAGGATTCAATCTCAGTTCGGGAAGATTTTTTGAATTCAGATGAAGGTCAAAGCCGTTTTCATTAAGCTCAAGAATGAAATCGGGAATTATTGACTGGGCAGACTTGCTAAAGGAATCACTGTAGGAACTTCCCGGTTTGGGGTTAAGTTTCAATATCTCATCTATTGCTGATTTCAACTCCTCTTCCGGAATGTTCAGTTTCTGGATTATTTTATCATAATGCCGTTTAGAGAACTCAGAAAAATAATCATTTACAATCTTATGCGCGAGTTTTACGGAAGGATTTGAATTTTCTCCCTTCTCCAGCTGAATAAGCAGGCACTCCCGAAGATCTCTTGCTCCGACTCCCGGAGGGTCAAGGTCCTGAATCACCTCCAGCACCTCCTCTACTTCCTTTTCAGTTGCCGTTACATTCTGAAGAAATGCAAGGTCATCAACTATATTGGGAAGTGCCCTCCTCAGATAACCGTCCTCGTCAATATTTCCAAGAATATACTCACCTATGGTTTTTTGTTTGTCGGTAAGGTCGCGCAAATCCATCTGGGATTTGAGATATTCATGAAACGAGGTGCCTCCCGAAAACGGAATGTCTGCCTTTTTTTCGTCATCCCTGCTGTAATTATTCGTCTGAAGACGGTAATCCGGAATTTCATCATCATCAAGATAATCATCCAGTGTGAATTCTTCCTGGTCTTTATCCTTTTCTTCAAATTCACCCTCCTCCTCTTCCTGGGCAATTATTTCATCTTCTTCATCCGGGCCTTCCTCAAGTGCAGGATTCTCTTCGAGTTCTTTCTTAATGCGCTGTTCGATCTGCAAAGTAGGTATTTCCAGAAGTTTTATCATCTGGATCTGCTGGGGAGAAAGCTTCTGCAGTAATTTCTGCTGTAACTTTTGCTTTAACACTTCTGAAGAATCATTTAAAATTCAGCATTTTTTGGAGTGCGCGGAAATGGAATTACATCCCTGATATTTGACATTCCTGTGATAAACAGCATCAGGCGTTCAAATCCAAGTCCGAATCCGCTGTGCGGAGCTGTTCCGAATTTTCTTGTCTCAAGATACCACCAAAGGTCTTTTTCAGGCAACTTTAATTCCCTGATGCGCGCCAGCAACTTCTCATAATCCTCTTCCCTCTGTGAACCTCCGATTATTTCACCTATCCCCGGGAAAAGAACATCCATAGCTTTAACCGTTTTTCCGTCATCATTCTGCTTCATGTAAAAAGCCTTGATTTCTTTTGGATAATCCGTAATTATTACCGGACATTTATAGTATTGCTCGACGAGATATCTTTCGTGCTCTGCCTGCAGATCCCTGCCCCATTCAACGGGAAATTCCCATTTCCTTTCTGCAGAAAGAAGAGCTTCGATTGCTTCGGTATATGTTATTCTTCTGAACTCATTTTCAAGAACAAAATTCAGCCTGTCGATTAATCCTTTATAAATATTTGAATTTAAGAATGCGAGATCATCACTGCAGTTTTCAAGGATATATCTGATCAGGTATTTAACAAAATCCTCGGCAAGATCCATGTTATCTTTTATATCATAGAATGCCATTTCAGGTTCAATCATCCAGAATTCGGCAAGGTGTCGGGGAGTGTTTGAATTTTCAGCCCTGAAAGTAGGTCCGAATGTGTAAATTTCACCAAGTGCAAGTGCTCCCAGCTCTCCTTCAAGCTGACCTGATACTGTCAGATTTGTCTCAGTTCCGAAAAAATCATTACTGAAATCGACTTCCCCCTTCTCATCAAGAGGAATATTTTTGAGGTCAAGCGTTGTTACATGAAACATTTCACCTGCTCCCTCACAGTCGCTTCCGGTAATTATAGGCGTATGGAGGTAATAAAATCCTTTGTCGTTGAAATATTTATGTATGGCATAAGCCAGGGTATGCCTTATCCTGAAAACGGCGCCAAATGTGTTGGTCCTGAATCTTAAGTGGGCTATCTCTCTCAGGAACTCCATGGAATGGCCTTTTTTCTGGAGCGGATAAGATTCGGGGTCACTCTTCCCGTAAATCTCGATGGCTGAAGCACTGATCTCCACCTTCTGCCCCTTACCCTGCGATTCAACAAGTTTTCCGGTTACAGCAATACATCCGCCTGTTGAGATGTCCCTCAGAAGATTCTCAGGGAATTCTGACGTTTCAGCAACAATCTGAATATTATTTATAGTTGAGCCGTCGTTAAGTGCAATAAAGACAACATTCCTGCTTTCCCTTTTAGTTCTTACCCATCCCTTTACCAGAACATCCTTTCCTGTAACTTCTGAATTTAAAAGCTCCTTTACTTTACTCCTTCTAATTTCTTTTTTCATCCTCGGAAATATTTTTCGCTTCAAAAATAATAAATTGTTGTCCGGTAAACAGCATAAATCCAACCATATTTTACTTTCAACACAGGCTCAAGTCCGAAATAATAACTTATAATTATCTGATTTATTACAACATAACACTCATTTTCAGATACCTGCACCTGACAGAAATATTATCTTTTTCTTATAATAATTTGAACCGGACAGAGTTATAGTTATTGGCC
>JABUEV010000044.1 GCA_013314865.1 Bacteroidales bacterium
GCCTCTGAACACGCAGTTCAGCTTGGATATGGAAGAGATGATCTGATAAAAAATAACTGCTTCTGGGTTCTCTCCCGAATCTATGCCGTAATAAATGAATTGCCCTGTTTGAATGATTCAATAAGTATAACGACATGGCCGAAGGGGACTGACAGGTTGTTTGCACTCCGTGATTTTGAAATTTTTGACAGAGAAAATAAACTTATAGGCTCAGCTACTTCATCATGGCTCATTGTTGACATTGATTCAAGAAGAATTCAAAGACCGGACAATAAGCTTGCAACTTTTAACAGAACCAGCAACATGTCTGATGCACTTCCCCGGAATGCTTCAAAAATTGAGCCTGCATCGCCCGACGGAATAACCACTCCTCCCTTCAGGGTCAGATTGAGCGACCTCGATATAAATCTTCATACCAACAATTCCAGGTATCTGAGATGGGCAACAGATACTTATGATTTAGGTTTTGTTCTGAATAATGTACCGTTTTCCGCTGAAATAAACTATCTTGCCGAGTCAAGGTTTAATGATGAAATAATTATCAGGACTTCCGAGGAAGTTAGTAACGAAAGCGTTTTCAGGCATTCAGCAGTAAGGCTTTCTGACAATGCGGAATTGTGCAGAATAAATATCAGATGGAAAAGAAAATTGACAAACAGCTAATTCGTACAAACAATATGAGCCGGTCTATCAATTCAATAATAATACTGATGTTATTTACATCAGTTCTGCCGGGATTTATGATATCTTGTGTCAGCACTCAGACAGCCGTTGACTCGAAAGACCTTTCATATCTGTACAATCCGACAAAGAATCCCATTAATCCAAGATATGTTATTATTAATGAAACAGATAACCAGTCAGTCCTTTCGGTAAAATTTTTTTCTTCGGAGCTCTATTTCTCTGAAGCCAACCCGCAGGGAGTGCCAACTGCCCAGATACTTATAACCGTCAAGCTTTATGATATTACAAAAGGCAGATCGCTTGCCGACACAGCCTATTTCAACCTGAATATAACCAAAGAAGAATCAAGGCTTGAATACATTTACAATATCCCGCTCAGAGTCACTCCAGGCACTGAATACATGACTGAGATAAAAATACTCGACAGGATAAGGCTTAAGATAATCCAGGCTTTTGTTCCGTTCAATACTTTGTCGGTCAGTAACAGGTATAATTTTATAGCGCAGGGACATTTTCTTAAGAACCTTCTTTTCAACCCTGTTGTAAAGAATAATGAGTACCTGAATCTGGTGTACCGGAGGCAACCCATTGACAGTCTTTTCATAAGTTACTATAAACCTTTTACCGAGGTCCCTCAGCCGCCTTCTATGCTTGTCCCTGAAAGGATACTTGATTACGATCCCGATACAACAATTGCACTGGCCTATTCCGATACGCTTCCGCTCATGTTCCCGGAAAAAGGTATTTACCAGTGCAAAACTTCAAGGGAAATAACAGATGGTTATACAATATGCAATTTTGGAGAATCATTTCCCAATCTTACAACTCCTGAAGAAATGATTGAACCTCTCGTATATCTTGCCTCTGCTGAAGAGATGCTTAACCTGCGGACATCACAAAAGCCAAAAGTTGCCCTGGATGAATTCTGGATCAGTTGCGGAGGCAATATTGAAAAGTCAAGAGAGCTCATAAGAATTTTCTATACAAGAATTCTTTACTCAAACTACTATTTTTCCACATACCGTGAAGGATGGAGAACTGAAAGAGGCATGATATACACAATTTATGGTCCGCCAGATAAAGTTTACAAGACTTCTGAAGGCGAGAGCTGGGGATATAGAAAACCGGTGTTAAAGACTTCATGGGGTGGAAGATATCATGTTCAGGAAAACTACCTGTTCTTCAATTTCAGGTTAAGAAAGAGTCCCTTTTCTGACAATGAATTCTACCTGAGCAGAAGTGAGTCACTTGTAACTTTCTGGGACCAGGCAGTGCGAAGCTGGAGAAATGGCATAGTATTCCGTCTTGACAACCCGGAAGGAATCTGATTATAAAATGAAAGAGTCAGAAATAATTTTTGGTCTGAGAGCTGTCATCGAAGCTATCAGGGCGGGCAAACCGATAGACAGGGTCTTGCTGAAGTACGGGCTTCAGGGTGCACTGTATCATGAACTGATGACAGAAATAAAAAACCATAGAATACCTTTCCAGATAGTTCCTCTTGAAAGAATTGAGCTTGTGACCAGAAAGAACCACCAGGGAGTTGTCGCCTGGCTATCTCTCATTGAATATCAGTCAATTAGCAATATTCTTCCGTCTGTCTTTGAAAGCGGTGAAGATCCGCTTATTATTGTACTTGACGGAATTTCTGATGTCAGGAATTTTGGTGCAATTGTACGCTCAGCCAGTTGTATGGGCGCGCATGCAATCATTATTCCGGAAAAAGGATCGGCAAGGATTACCGCTGATGCAATAAAAACTTCTGCCGGAGCTCTGCACAGCTTTCCTGTCTGCCGGGAAAAAAGCCTGACCGGCTTGGTGAAATTTCTCAAAGAATCAGGCCTAAAGGTAGTTTGTGCCGAAGCTGACGGATCAGTGCCGGTAACAAATGCAAAGCTTACCGGCCCGGTGGCACTTGTAATGGGATCAGAAGACAAGGGAATAAGCAGGGATATAAAGTCTATGGCAGATACAATAGTAAAAATTCCTTTAAAAGGCAGTATCGCTTCTCTTAATGTTTCTGTAGCTGCAGGAATTGTTCTTTATGAGATTGTAAGACAAAGGTCGTCGGTGATTACTCAATGATGCTCCTTATCCTTTCATCAAGCATTTTTTGATCGGCAGTAAATGACGCCAGTCCCGCAAGAGTGAGCAGAGTGTCGGGGGCGATTTCACCTTCTTTAATTTTCTTTGCCCATCTGGTGTACACGGGTATCTTTCCGTCAGATGAAATATTTGCTTTTTCCTCCCTGGTAAGAAACGGGAACATATCACCGCAACCTTCTTCATGTGCTATTTGAATAAGCTCCTGTGCCGATGAAGGCAGTTTAGCGGAAAGTCTTTCAGCGAGATTGAAGACATTGTTATCTGCTTCCCAGAATTTTTCAATCCGTGCTTCAGAAGCTGAAGAAAACAGACTTACTTCATGGTGTTCATGCATTCTTGAGGAGAAATTTCCGCTCAGCTGTCTGCGGGCTTCAGCGGCAACTGCGGGTGGTATAGTGAATACGTCGGCTCCTGCAAGCATCTCAACCTGTGAATAATGCCTCAGGCTGGCCACAATGAGTTTTGTCTGCCACGGATTATTGGCAGAAAGGGCAGTTACCCAGTTCTGTGAGGCAACCACAGCCCTCTCTCCTACTCCGGTGCCGTCTCCAAGTTTGTTGTAAATCATGAATGCGCCTATCCTGCCTACAAAAACATTAAGAAAAGCAGGCATAGCGACTCTGGTGGCAAGAATGTTCTGCCTTGCACTAAAATCAAGTGTAAAGTTTACACTTATTCCGGCTTCCATCAGTTTTCTTGCACCAATGAGTCCTTCAGCAGTAAACGGAACTTTAATTATGAACTGATCGGGGCAGATTTCATGAAATCTTTTGCCATAATGCACAATAGCATTTACATCATGAGCAGTATCTGTATGAAGTTCAACACTGACAAATCCTCCGAATTTTGTCGCAAGTCGGAGTCCGTGCCTGGCATTTATTATAAATGCAACTTCCTTAATCCGGTCCTGAGGAGGCAGTTCCCTTATGAGGCTTTTTGCTTCGGAGATGTAAATATCATACTCTCCTTTTTGAATTTCGTTATTAAGCAGAGTATTGTTAGTGGTTAGTGCACTCATCTCAGAGGTCCAGTTTGCTTCTGCCTCAGCAATATCACCTGTGTCAAGCCAGATTTCTGTCCCTGTGTTGCGCAACGATTCCCAGAAAGGGTCTTTCTTTGCATTGGCGTGTCTCTCGTTCAGATTCTTCCAGATATAATCACTGATTCTGGTATTCAGATCGGCCATCTTATTCCTGATTAGTTATTATTCCTTCATTCCCTGAGAATCAGAACAGAATCCGCGTTAAAATTCTCTGAACCTGATTCTTCCTCCGTAATTCACCTGTAACAACTATCCGGTGAATTTTGTTCCCGGGGAATTTTCAAAATTAATCAAATAATTTATCTGATTATCCTATTATTTATAGCTTTACATATTTCTTTTCAATAATACTTTCATGAGAAATTTATTTTATGCCGCTCTGATGATGTGCCAAATAAGTGCGATGGCACAGGATGAATTCAACAGATATTTTCATGACAAGGTTCTCCGGTTTGATTTCATGCTGGCTGGTGATTATCAAAAAACGACTGTCTATCCGGCAGGGATGAAGGAAGAACCTTTCTGGGCAGGTTCTTTTAATAACCTGATTGACCCTTTCGGGTATGGAAATTTCAGGTATGAGCTCTATGATTCGTTGAGCAACAAACTAATATATTCGCGGGGATTCTGCACACTTTACCAGGAATGGCAGACTACTGCGGAAGCAAAGATTATGCAAAGAAGCTTTTACGAAGTGGCTACAATGCCTTTCCCAAAAAACAAGACAAGGTTTGTCCTCAGCATCAGGGAACGGGACGGCTCTTTTTCAAAGCTTTATGAGACAATGATAGATCCCACTGACTATTTCATACGGCGCGAAAGGCCTATGAATGCTGTTTCAACAAGAATTTCAGGTAACGGCGACCCGAATACCTCAGTTGATATTGCTTTCATCGCTGAAGGGTATACGAAAAATGAAATGGAAAAATTCAGGGATGATGTGAGAAAGATGGCAGAGGTTTTGTTCTCTGAACCCCCATTTGATGCATACAGGGATAGGATAAATATCTGGGCAGTTGAAGCTGTTTCAGATGATTCCGGAACAGATATACCGGGTGAAAACATTTACGGCAATACTGCACTTAACTCAAGCTTTTACACATTTGATCTTGACAGGTATCTTACAACTCAGGATATTAAATCAGTCAATGATTATGCAGCCAATGTTCCGCACGACAATATAGTGGTTCTCATTAACAGTTCAAGATACGGGGGCGGAGGTGTATACAATTATTACAGCGGAACCACTTCAGATCACCCTCTTGCTCCAAAAGTTTTCATTCATGAATTTGGTCATGGTTTCGCAGGACTGGCAGATGAATATTATACATCAGAGGTTGCATATGAAGAATTCTATCCCATGAACGTTGAGCCATGGGAACCAAATATCACAACAATGGTGAATTTCGACATAAAATGGAAAAACTTGATCGGCAAGGATATCCCAGTACCTACTCCCAGTGAGAAGAAGTATGAAAATGTCACAGGGCTTTTTGAAGGAGGGGGGTATTCAGCAAAAGGGATATTCCGTCCGGAAATGGACTGCAGGATGAAAAGCAATGGTCCCAAAGGATACTGCACTGTCTGCCGCGATGCAGTGAAAAAGATGATCGAATTTTATATTAAATAGATATTCATTAGAAAAAAGAAAGGGTGTAAAATTTAACACCCTTTTTTTAATCAAATAAAATGACTATTTAAGCTTCCTGTCCAGGATATAAAACAGAACCAGGCTAAGACCTCCGAAAATAAATATCATCGAAATATAACCTGTTTCTTTACTAGCGAACACGGAAGCTGATTCGCAGATAGCCCCCGCTATGACACCAAGTCCGATGCCGACAAAAAGCATTCCGGTTTTCAGGGAAAATTTGCTCCAGCTGAAAGATGTGCCGGTCTTAACTTTTCCGGTGTTGAAAAGGCTTGCATCTGCCCCTTTCTCAATTAATGCTAACCGTTCTTTATGCCGGGTGGTATAATACATATACATTATCCCGAAAGTTGCTGCAAAAAGTGCAATAAATACCAATGCTGTTTCCATGATTGACTGTTTTTGGTTTATTTTTACCCTTTAGACATCCTAAAAAAGAATCAGGTTACAATTTTTATAGGAAAATGGATTAAATGGTAACCAGTTGCTATTTTTACACGTCAAATACCCGGAATGGACAAAAGAGACGACAGCTATTTTATTAATCTTGTTCTGAAGGGGAACATTGAAGCATTTTCATGGCTTGTTGAAAAGCATCAGGATAATGTATTCAATCTGGCATTCCGTATTTGCGGCAGAAGGGAGGAGGCTGAAGAAATTTCTCAGGATTCTTTCATGAAGGCATTCAGGTCGCTTAAAGAATTCCGGATGAAAAGCAGTTTTTCCACCTGGCTTTACAGAATTACCTTTAACACTGCTGTTTCATACGTAAGGACAAAAAAGAAAGGCTTATTGTATCTTGAAGAATTTCCGGCTGAACCGGGTGATTTTTTCATAATTACAGGGAATGAAGAGGAAGCTGAGAGAGAATACAGAAAATCGCTGGTGAGTTTTGCACTTCAGAAAATCAGTGAAGATGAAAGAGCTTTAATTACTCTTTATTACTATGATGAGCTTAATGTAAATGAAATATCGGAAATTACCGGAATGAGTCCATCAAATGTCAAAGTGAAGCTATTCCGGGCAAGGCAGAAAATGGCTTCAATAATTGAAAAAACAGGCAATAAAAAACCGGCATACAATGAACAGCCAGAAAGATTTTGAAAAGGATATTTTAAAGCAGTATCTTAACAGGGAAACTTTTGAAAAGGCGCCTGAAGGTTTTGCGATGAAGACCATGGCAAGAGTAAGGCTGGAGGCCGGCCATGCAAGACCGGCAAGACCGTTCCGACTCTCAATCCCTTTTATTTCGCTGATGGCAACAGCTATCTTTGTTTTGATAATTACTCTTATGCCCGAGACACAAAACAGCTATAGGGAAATTCCTTTCATTAACTTCATTCAGGATATAAAACTGTCATTGCCTGATTTAAGATTTAAAATCGGCCCGTTGCCCAAGGTGGATCTACCGGAATGGTCACTCTGTTTTTTTGGAGCAATTCTTCTGCTCGGGATACTGGATATTGTATTATCAGGAATTTTCGGCCAAAAACGTCCTTAAAGCATTACCTGCCAGATTAACTGACACAGGCAGAATTCTCATTCATATTTGACCAGGGGTCAGTGAAATTGGGGTCTGCGGGAGGATAGTTATCAGAATACCTTAGAGTTAAGGCCTTTTGCATTTAGTGATTTTGACATCACCTGCATTAATTCCCTGCTGCCGGTTTTTATTTCACAGCTCCCTTTCAGGTGAACAATAAGGGCACACTGTTCAGCCTGAACCTCATCATGGCCGCATACTTCAACCAGCGATTTGATTACGTGGCTGAAGGTGTTTACTTCATCGTTGAAAAGTATCAGAGAGCTTTTTTCTTCGCCGCCTCTGGTTTTGTCTCCCTTTTTTAATGTTCTTTCTTTCATTCCGGTTTTTCGAATAATTTCAGTGCTGAATCCACAGTAATTTCTTTACTGCCGATCCAGGCCGTCACCCTGGCATTTTTGTATCCGTTTCTGACCAGAAGGCCGGCATAGTCTGATGCATCCTCAAAGGTAATGAATTTTCCAATCAGATAAGCAAATTTATCATCATCAGTTTTAAAAATTTCAACTCCCCTGGTGCCTGCGATTTTTCTGTAATTTTCAAACACGTCGTCTTTTACGGGTTTTTGCATCCTTTCAATTTCAACCCTGAACAAAAGTGACGGAAGTGTTTCAGGTTCAGAGGATTTTGCGGCAGATGAAGCAGCTTCAAAAGGGATCATTCCCCACTCTTTTTCGAGTATGTTTGCCCTTTCCAGAGAAATCTGCTTTCCGTCATAAACTGCAGTAAGGAATGCATCCCTGAATCCAAGCTGTTTAACTCCGAGAAGTGCTTTACTGGCTTCTGCAGATCTTCGGAACATTCCTGCATAATATCTTATCATTCCTTTTTCAGGTATGCTGTAACCGTATATCGGCCTGATCCCCTTAAAATGTTCAGGCGTTACCGGTTTTGTATATACTGCCATCTGAATCCTGTATATCAGGCCTGACGGCAGCGAAGCGTCCATCGGGATCTCCTTCTCAGGAATGGGTTTGCCCTGGGGTAATATTTCAAAAATTGAATAAATCCCATCCCTTCTTATTTCAGCAGTATTAGCCGGTTTGATTTCACCTGCATTTCCGACTGCCCCGCTTTTGCTACTGTTATCTGTCTGCTGGTTTCCGGTTCCGGCCTGTGGTTTTTCACCATTCAGCTTTTCATTTGCCAGTTTCTGATACTGAGCCGCGTCATTTTCCATTTCCTTCAGCTTTGTACGGGCTTCAGGTCTCTGCTCGGGAGGAAGCTTTTCAATATTTTTCTTATATGCTGCAGCAAGATTATTAACAGAATCAGCTTTAACCTGATACCTGATCCCCTCCTCGAGCTTTTTGTCGTAATCTGAAGGAAGCGGTTCTTTAGCCTGCCCGTTATTCTTTGGAACAACAACTGTTTCTTCTTTTGGTTTCTGAACTGTTTCAGGTATTTCAGCTTTAATCGTTTCACCTGCGCTTTTTTCAGAAGCAAGTAATTCCGGCTCAGCTATCTGTCCTTCCCTTTTCTTGCATTGAGCTAAGTATGCATCAGTGTTGTATTCCCTCGATTTCTTCTTCCCTGCCCTGTTAGCGAAAAGATTAAAATATTTTATCGCTTCACTGAATTTACCCGACATCTGCAGTGCTCTTCCAAGGTAGAATAAGCCGTCAACCGGAACCGGTTTTACATAGGCATCATCCTCAACAGCCTCCCTCAAAAGTACTGAGGCCTTTACAGGATCTCTCTCCATTTTAACCAGGCATAATCCTGAATAATACTTATATACAGGGTCCCTTGGATATGCCTTCAGCAGACTTGTAAACTCACTCAGTGCCTTTTCATAATCCCCTGCTGACAGTGCATTATATGCAGCCTGCCTCGAGTAGCCCGGTGATATCTCCTGCCCTTCCAGTGGCGATCCGCTTAAAATTGCGGATAGTATTAAAAATATTGTAAATGCTTTCCAGTATCTCACAGAAATAAAATTAATTTAATTTTTATATTACTAATAATGAATATCTTACAAAATTTAAACAAGAAAATCCCCTTTATTCGCTGTTAATAACAATTGGCTCTGTTATATTACAAAAACAATTCAAACTTCGTAAATTTACCCGTATTATCAAAATTATACAACTATGGCAAAGCTTAAGGAAGGAATGAAGGCGCCCCGGTTTTCCGGAACTGACCAGGATGGGAAAACAGTTACTCTTGATGATTTCAGGGAGAAGAAGCTGGTTCTTTATTTTTATCCTAAGGACAATACTTCAGGATGTACTGCAGAGGCATGCAATCTTCGTGACAACTATGAAGATTTCCTGAAAAAAGGATTTGCAGTAGTGGGTGTCAGTATGGACAGCGAAAAATCTCATAAAAATTTTGCCGGGAAATACTCCCTCCCTTTCCCTTTGATAGCCGACACTTCAAGGAAGATAATTGAAGACTATGGTGTATGGCAGGAGAAAAAGATGTATGGGAAAAGCTACATGGGAATTGCGCGCACTACTTTCATAATCAATGAAGAGGGTGTGATTGAGAAGATTATTTCCAAAGTTGACACAAACAACCACACAAACCAGATATTTGAACTTTATAAATAATTTTAAATCTGCTATATGAGCACTGAGAGAAAAGAAATCAACAAGGAGAAGCTTAAAGCTCTTGAAGTTACGATCGGGAAGATTGAGAAGGATTTTGGCAAGGGTGCAATAATGAAGCTGGGAGACCAGGCTATAGAAAATATCCAGGTAATTTCAACCGGTTCGATAGGCCTTGATGCTGCCCTGGGCATCGGCGGCTTTCCCCGTGGCAGAGTGATTGAAATTTACGGTCCGGAGGCTTCCGGTAAAACAACCCTGGCAATTCATGCAATTGCAGAAGCGCAAAAGAACGGAGGTATCGCTGCAATTATTGACGCCGAGCATACTTTCGACAGAAATTATGCTGAAAAACTTGGGGTTGATGTACAGAACCTCCTTATTTCACAACCCGACAACGGGGAGCAGGCGCTTGAGATTGCAGATAACCTCATACGTTCCGGAGCCATCGATATAATAGTGATTGATTCCGTGGCTGCCCTTACACCCAAAGCTGAAATCGAAGGTGAAATGGGGGATTCCAAAATGGGACTGCAGGCCAGGCTTATGTCGCAGGCACTCAGGAAACTGACAGCAAATATCAGCAAGACAAACACTTCCTGCATCTTCATTAACCAGCTGAGGGATAAAATAGGGGTAATGTTCGGGAATCCGGAAACAACTACAGGCGGTAATGCCCTTAAATTCTATGCTTCTGTAAGGGTCGACATACGAAAAACAAACCAGATTAAGGAGGGAGAAGAAATCATAGGAAGCCGCACTCGTGTAAAAATTGTAAAAAACAAACTCGCACCTCCGTTTAAAAAAGCTGATTTTGATATTCTCTATGGTGAGGGGATTTCACAGCTGGGTGAAATCGTGGATCTCGGAGTGGAATTTGACATCATTAAGAAAAGCGGATCCTGGTTTAGCTATGGTGATACAAAACTTGGCCAGGGAAGGGATGCTGTAAAGCAGATAATCAAGGACAACCCTGAGCTTTACGAGGAATTGAAAGCCAAAATAACTGAAGCTCTCAAAAAACAGTAGGTTTCTGAACTAATGTCTTTTTTATAACTATTGCAATGAAAAGGTCACATTTTTTTATGATGATCCTTGCGGTCATTCTTTTTGCATCATGCAGACAAAAAACTCAGATTGCTGAAGAAAAACCTGCTATCCCCCAACCGGTCCTTACTGAAGAGGAAAAGGCCGGTAAAGTGCTCACTCCGGAAATATTATGGAAATTCGGA
>JABUEV010000045.1 GCA_013314865.1 Bacteroidales bacterium
CCTTCAATGACAACAATCCATTCATTATCAATAAGTTTTGTGTCAATTGCAACCACAACGCACTGATTGCCGAAATTGCGGGCAATCCGGGTAATAAGTTCCGGATTTCTTACAGCTGAAGTATTTACAGATACTTTATCAGCTCCGGCTTTAATCAGCACAGCTGCATCTTCAGCTGTTTCAATACCTCCGCCCACAGTGAAAGGGATGTTTATCTCCTCAGCAATTCTCTGCACCAGTTCGGCAAGGGTTTTTCTTTTTTCCACTGTTGCCGTGATATCGAGAAACACAAGCTCATCGGCTCTCTGGTCCACATATCTTTTTGCCAGTTCAACCGGGTCCCCTGCATCACGTATTTCGATGAAGTTCACTCCCTTGACAGTCCTTCCGTCTTTTATGTCAAGACATGGTATGATTCTTTTCTTCAGCATAATCTTTTCAGTTCCTTTAGAGTAATTATACCCTCATAGAGGGCTTTCCCGACAATGGCTCCGTTGCATCCTGTCGCGGCAAGTTCTTCTATATCATCAATTGAAGAAATGCCTCCGCTGGCAATGAGCTTAATGCCTTCAATCGCTGCTAATTCCCTGTAAAGATCGACAGATGGTCCATTCAGCATTCCGTCCTTTTCTATATCGGTGCAAATGGTGTATACAATCCCCTTTTTTCTGTAAAAATCTATGAACTCGATGATATCGGTTTCCGATTCATTCATCCAGCCTTCTGTAGCTATCTTCCGTCCTTTGCAATCGGCTCCGAGGATTACCTTTTCACTGCCAAACTCTCTGAGCCATTCAAGGAACAGATCGCTGTTTTTCAACGCGACACTTCCGCAAGTCACCTGGCCAGCCCCGTAATCAAAAGCGCACTTTAAGTCTTCATACGTCCTGATGCCGCCCCCAAAGTCAATCTTTAGTGAAGTCTTTGATGCAATTTTCTCCATGATTTTATGATTGACAAGCCTTTTTTCCCTTGCGCCGTCCAGATCAACAATATGCAGATAGCTGATGCCGTGATCTTCTATCTTCCTTGCCACCTCAAGAGGATCTTCATTGTAAATCTTGCTGGTTGAGAAATCACCCCTTGTAAGTCTGACGCATTTCCCGTTTATAATATCCATTGCCACTATTATTCTCATAGCTGAAGGAAGTTTTGCAGTATTTTTTCACCAATGCCGGCAGATTTCTCGGGATGAAACTGTGTTGCATAAAAATTATCCCTGTGCAGGGCGGCACTGAAAGGGAGGATGTAATCGCAAATTGCAACAGTGTATAATGTAATTGAGGCGTAGTAGCTATGGACATAATAAACGTCGTCGTTCTGGCTGATGCCCTTGAAAAGATCACCTTTAAGAGCTGAGAAATTATTCCATCCCATGTGGGGTACCTTATCAAACGGAGGGAATTTTTTCACCATAGCGTCAAAAATACCAAGACATTTTGTTCCTGATTCATCTGAATAACTGCACATCAGCTGAAGGCCAAGACAAATTCCCAGGACTGGCTGTTTCAGGGAAAGGATTACCTTGTCGAGTCCTCTCTCACGAATATATTTCATTGCTGATCCGGCTTCACCAACACCCGGAATGACAACTTTTTCAGCATTAAGCAATTCATCAGGATTGTCAGTAAGTCTGGTTTCACAGCCCAGCCGTTTGAAAGCATTTTGGACGGACAATATATTTCCGGCATTATAGTCAAGTATGGCTATCATAGTTTTCCCTTGGTTGACGGTAATGAATAGTTTCCGGTTTTGCTGACTGCCATTCTCAGAGCTTTGGCGAATGCTTTGAAGATAGCTTCAATCTTGTGATGTTCGTTATCGCCGTCAGCCTTTATATTCAGGTTGCACTTTGCACTGTCGCTGAATGACCTGAAGAAATGTCTGAAAAGTTCTGTAGGCATTTCACCTATTTTTTCACGGTTAAATGCTGAATTCCAGACAAAAAAAGGTCTTCCTCCAAAATCAATTGCCACAGAGGCAAGGGAGTCATCCATAGGCAGGAGGAAACCATATCTTTCAATTCCCTTTTTGCTTCCAAGAGCCTTTGCCACTGCCTCTCCCAATGCAATAGCCACATCTTCGACAGTGTGATGCTCGTCAGTCACTAAATCCCCTTCGGCTTTGATGGCCAGATCAATTTCTCCGTGCCTGGAAATCTGCTCCAACATGTGATCAAAGAACCCTATTCCGGTTTCAATTGAATATTTACCTGTTCCATCCAGGTTTAATTCAAGTCTGATGCGGGTTTCAGAAGTATTCCTCACAACTTCAGCCTTCCTTGGAACAGACTTCAGGAACCGGTAAATTTCAGTCCAGTCGCGCGTGGAGAACTCTGCCTGGCTGTTTTTTTCATTGCTGAAAAAGATTGCCCTGCATCCAAGATTTTGGGCAAGCTGAAGATCGGTGATTCTGTCTCCGATCACGTAAGAAGAGGTCATGTCAATTCCCTGTGAGAGATATTTTGAAAGCATTGCTGTACCGGGCTTTCTTGTCGGCGCATTTTCTTCCGGGAAACTCCTGTCAATGAATATTTCGGCAAATTTCACTCCTTCTCCTTCCAGTATCTGAAGCATCTTATTGTGGGAAGGCCAGAAACTCTCCTCCGGGAAGGATTCAGTGCCAAGCCCGTCCTGATTGGTTACCATCACGAGTTCATAATCTGTCTCTTTTGCAATAGCAGAAAGGGCTGTTATTACCCCCGGGAGGAATTCAAAATCCTCAAGGCTGTCTACTATTCCATCTAGCGGTTCCCTAAGTATGGTACCATCTCTGTCAATAAAAAGCACCTTCTTCATAAAACAATCATTTTCAATGCTTTCAGTAATTCATCATTTTCATCAGGTGTTCCTACAGTAATGCGCAGACAGTTGAACACAAGTTTTGTCCGGTTTCTGACAATAATTTTATTACTTATCAGAGAGTTATAAATATAGTCAGCATCTTTTACCCTGACAAGAAGAAAATTGGCATCTGATGGAAATATTTTTTCAACTGCATCCAGTGTCTCAAGTTTTTCCTTCAGCCTCTCCCTTTCAGCAAGGATATTTTCTATATCCTTATTTACTGCATCTGTATCAGACAGCTTTTTAAGAGCTGCCTCCTGGTTCAGAGTGCTTATATTATAAGGCGGTTTAATCCTGTAGAAATAGTTAATTATCTTTTCGTCAGCGAAAGCCATTCCGATTCTTGCAGCTGCAAGGCCAAAAGCCTTGCTGAAAGTCTGCATCACAATCAGATTTGGATATTTGTCAATATTTTGAGTGAAAGATGGTTTCCTGCTGAAATCTGCATAGGCTTCATCAAGGACGACTATACCTCTGAAATTCGCTGTAATTTTTTCAATGTCTGCGTGGTTCAGGCAATTACCTGTAGGATTGTTCGGCGAGCAGAGGAATATCAGTTTTATGCTGTTGTCAAGCGCGATTGTCCGGATAACCTTATCTGTATCTATCTGAAATTCATTGTTAAGAGGAACTTTGATAATGCTGATATCGTTCACAGCAGAGGATACTTCATACATTCCGTATGACGGGTAAACAGTAAGAGCTTTGTCTGTACCCGGATTGCAGAAGATTCTGAAGCACAGGTCAATCACTTCATCGCTTCCGTTTCCCAGGAATATATTTTCAAAAGGTACTTTTTTGTATTTGCTGATGGCTCTCCGCAATTCCTGGTGGTAGGGGTCAGGATAGCGGTTAAGCCGGCCGTACGGATTCTCATTGGCATCAAGAAAGGTGCCTTCTTTTCCTTTAAATTCATCGCGTGCGCAGGAGTAGGGGATAAGCTTACGCACGTTATCCCGTACCAGTGTTTCGATATCAGTCATTTTTAAGGGAATTAAGTCTTATTGTAACAGCATTCCTGTGTCCTGTCAGTAATTCAGCTTCTGCCATTGTCTCTACTGCCGGACCGATTCCGGCAAGTCCTTCGGCCGATACTTCCTGGAAAGTGATTTTTTTCATAAAGCTGTCGGTAGAGACACCGCTGAAGCTCCTGGCATAGCCGTTGGTAGGAAGTGTGTGGTTGGTTCCTGAGGCATAATCACCAATACTTTCACAGCTGTACCTTCCGATAAAGACCGATCCGGCACTGGTAACCTTTTTTGCTATCACCAATGCATCGGCAGTTGAAATAATAAGGTGTTCCGGTGCATATAGATTGCTGAATTCAATGCAATCCCCTGTTGTTTCAAATTGAATAAGCAGGCTGTTTTCCAGAGATTTCTGTGCTTTTTCCTTCCTTTCGAGAGACTGAATTTGCCTGTCAACTGCATTTCTTACCATCTCCAGCATTTTATTGCTGGTGGTGAGCAACACAACCTGGCTGTCTGATCCGTGTTCAGCCTGTGACAGAAGGTCAGCGGCAACAAAATCAGGATCAGCTGTTTCATCTGCAATAACCAGTAATTCGCTTGGTCCGGCAGGCATGTCAATTGCCACGCCTTCAGTCTGAACCATCTCCTTGGCCTTTGTTACGTACTGGTTACCGGGTCCAAAAATCTTGTATACGCGTGGTATTGTTTCCGTTCCGAAAGCCATAGCCGCTATTGCCTGGGCACCGCCAACAGCAAAAACGTCAGAGACACCGCATATTGAAGCTGTGTAAAGTATCAGTGGATTGACAGTACCTGACTCATCTGGTGGCGTACAGACGATTATTTTTTCGCACCCTGCAATCTTTGCGGGTACTGCAAGCATAAGGAGTGTCGAGAAAAGAGGAGCGGTGCCGCCAGGAATATACAAACCTACCTTTTCAATCGGTACACTTTTCCTCCAGCATCTCACTCCATTCATTGTCTCAACAATACCCTCACTGATAATCTGTGAAGAATGAAATTTTTCAATGTTAGATTTTGCCAGAAGGATTGCAGTCTTTAGTCTTTCAGGAATGGCTTCAGATGAACGTGATATTTCAGCATTGTCAATCCTGATAGTATCAGTTCCGGTGCCTCCAAAGATTTTATTGAGATAAACCAGAGCCTTGTCTCCTTCTGATTTCACTTTTTGAATAATATCTCTTACCGTGTTTTCGATTTCATCTTTCGGGAGCACGGGCCGAAGGCAGAGTTTTTCCCATTTATCACGGGGAGGTAAATAGAAGGTCTTCATTACATTATCATTTTTTCGATGGGTATTACAAGTATCCCTTCCGCACCTGCGTTTTTGAGGCGGTCTATTCTTTCCCAGAAATCATCCTCCCTCACCACCGAGTGTAAACTGCACCATCCTTTAATGGCAAGGGGAAGGACTGTGGGACTTTTCATTCCCGGCAATATTTCGCATATTTTTGGTATAGCCTCTTCCGGAGCGTTCAGCAGAATATATTTGTTTTCCCTGGCATTCCTGACAGCTCTTACCCTGAAAAGGAATTTATCCAGTATTGACTTCTTTTCTTCATTGAGGTTCTTATTGGAAATAATAACAGCCTGACTGGTCAGAATTGTTTCCACTTCACGAAGGCCATTGGTCAGCAGGGTGCTCCCCGAGCTGACGATATCGCATACAGCATCCGCAAGCCCTATTCCCGGAGCAATTTCGACACTCCCGCTGATCTCCTCTATTTCTGTTTTTAAGTTATTTTTTTTGAGATACTCCGAAAGAAGCCTTGGGTAGCTTGTTGCTACTTTTTTGTTATTGAAGTATTCAGGCCCCGGGTAATGCTCCTCCTTCGGGATAGCCAGGCTGAGCCTGCAATTAGCAAAACCAAGCTGGTCGAGGATAGCTACATCCTTGTTTTTTTCGAGTACCATGTTCTCGCCGATTATGCCGATATCGGCCACCTGCTGTTCCACATATTGCGGAATGTCATCATCCCTCAGGAAAAGTATTTCCACAGGAAAATTGCCCGCTACAGTTCTAAGGACATTTGCACCGTTTGAAATTTTTATGCCGCAGTCTTCAAGAAGCTTTTTTGAGTGGTCGCTTAGGCGTCCTGTTTTCTGAATTGCTAATTTTAGATTAATCATACTATTATCGGTTTGTAAGAACAGTGCCTTCAGGAAAAAAAGAAACCCGTCTGGCACTGCTCAGACGGGTTAACGATATTTTTCAATTACCTCATATCATTTTCATCTCGCCTGAGCGCAGTAATGAAAATGATGATGATGTAAATTAATTGAGTACATTTTTTAAAAATTTCAAGTGCAAAGATATCTATTTTTTAATAATTATTACAATAATGGAGAAAAATCTTTCACACTCTTTCGGCAACCAGATCTCCTGTCTCTGTAGTGGAATATCCCATCTTCCCTGCACTTAGATCTTTTATCTTATTGGCTGTCACGTCCATAATTGCATTTTCAATTGCCCTTGCAGCCTCATTTTCACCCAGATGTTCAAGCATCATGCCTCCGCAGGCAATTGCGGCCAACGGGTTAATAACATTTTTGCCTGTATATTTTGGTGCTGAGCCTCCTATAGGCTCAAACATCGAAACACCTTCCGGATTGATGTTTCCTCCTGCAGCAATTCCCATTCCGCCCTGGGTTATGGCTCCCAGGTCGGTTATTATATCGCCAAACATATTTGTCGTGACAATCACATCAAACCATTCAGGATTTTTAATCATCCACATGCAGGTGGCATCGACATGGTAATATTCTCTTTTAATATCAGGAAATTCAGCTTCACCCATCTCATGGAACGCTCTTTCCCACAGGTCAAAGACGAATGTCAGAACATTGGTTTTTCCGCACAGAGCAAGTGTTTTCTTTTTATTTCTTTTTCTGGTATATTCAAAGGCGTACCTGAGACACCTGTCGACCTGGAAACGGTTATAAACCATGTTCTGCATTGCAACCTCATGCGGGGTTCCTTTCATAGTTACACCACCGCTTCCGGTGTAAACATCGCCTGTGTTTTCGCGGACAACAACATAATCAATATGCTCAGGTCCTTTGTCCTTAAGCGGAGTTGCCACACCCGGATAAAGCTTTACCGGCCTCAGATTTATATACTGGTCCAGCTCAAAACGAAGTCTTAAAAGTATCCCTTTTTCGAGAATGCCTGGTTTTACATCGGGATGGCCTATTGCACCGAGAAAGATTGAATCGAATTTTTTCAGCTGTTGAGGTGCAGAGTCAGGTAGTACTTCTCCCGTTCTGAGATATCTCTCCCCGCCGAAATCAAACTTTTCAAAATTCAGCTTAAATCCGAATTTTGAAGCAGCTGCATTCAGCACCTTCATACCTTCCCTTACAACTTCGGGCCCTGTTCCGTCACCCGGTATTACGGCTATGTTATATGTTTTGCCCATAATATTTTATATCAGTAATTAATAAATAGTTATTTGATTTTCAAACACCTGCTGTTACCTCACCGATTTTTTTGATTTCATTATTGCCGTTCCTGTTTCCGTTCAGTCCTTCAATGATGTTAAGCATCCTTTCAGTTGCTTTTATTGCAGATTCTGTCTGGTCGGCATCGAGACCCTTTGTTCTGAACTCCCTTCCCCGGTAATTCCAGGTTATAATTGTTTCCACAAGAGCATCTGTCTTTCCTCCTGGCGGTATTGAAACTTCATAATCAGTAAGAACAGGCAGTTCCTTGCCAAGCTTGTCGTATATAATCCTAAGAGCCTTCATAAATGCGTCATACTGTCCGTCACCTGAAGAGGTTTCCTGGTATAACTTCCCTTCAATCTCTATCTGTACACTGGCAAATGGCTTCAATCCATATGAAAGTGAAAGAGAATAATTTTTAATAAATATTCTGTAGCTGGCACGGTCATTCCCGAGAACGTCAGATATTATGAAAGGAAGGTCCTCGGTTGTGACATTCTCTTTCTTGTCGCCAAGCTCAATCACACGCTGGGTTACTTTTGCGATAGATTCAGGGCTAAGGTCAAGTCCGAACTCCTCAAGGTTCTTTTTAATGGTGGCTTTTCCCGATTGTTTTCCGAGAGCATATTTTCTCTTTCTCCCAAATCTTTCAGGGAGAAGATTGTTATAGTAGAGATTATCCTTACTGTCTCCGTCGGCATGTACTCCTGATGTCTGTGTAAAGACATTTTCGCCAATGATCGGTTTATTGACCGGTATTCTGATGCCGCTGAATGTTTCTACAATCTTGCTGACCTTTGTAATCTGGTATTCATCCACCCCGGTTTCAATTTGCATCTGATCGTGCAGTACACCAATTACGCTTGACAAAGGAGCATTGCCTGCTCTTTCGCCCAGTCCGTTAACAGTAGTATGAATACCCCTGATCCCGGCTTTCACCGCATAGTAGATATTTGAGACGGCAAGGTCGTAATCGTTGTGCGGGTGAAAATCAAAATGGAGGTCAGGGTACCTTTCTGTCATTTTACTGCAGAATTCATAGGTTTCATCAGGGCTTAGTATTCCAAGGGTATCAGGAAGCATGAATCTTCTGATATTCTCATTCCTGAGTGAGTCGACCATGTAAAATACATAATCAGGTGAGTTCTTCATTCCGTTTGACCAGTCCTCGAGGTAAATATTTACATGGATATCAAGCTCTTCTGCTCGCCTTATAATCCATTTGATATCTGCAACATGCTGTTCAGGTGTTTTCCTGAGTTGTTTTTCGAGATGTCTTAGTGATCCTTTACAGAGCAGGTTGTCAACCTTACCGCCTGCATTATGAATCCAGTTCAGAGACACTTCACCATCAACGAAACCCAGTACTTCGACTCTTCTTTGAAGGTTGTTCTGTCTGGCCCATTCGGTTATTTTCCTGAGGGCTTCAAATTCCCCGGAAGAGACCCTGGCAGAAGCAATCTCAATCCTGTCAACCCTTACATCTTTCAGAAGAAGGGTGGCAATATGAAGTTTCTCAAGAGGAGTGTATGACACGCCTTGTGTCTGTTCACCGTCCCTGAGGGTTGTGTCCATTATTTCTATTCTCATTGCTCTGCTTATTTGATTCTTCGAAAGAAATAATCTGATCCTTAATACTTAAAAGATAATCAATATCATCAAGTCCTTTGAGAAGGCACTCTTTTTTAAAAGGATTTATGTCAAAATCCGCACTCTGACCTGTCGGCAACACCGTTATTTTCTGAGATGGCAGATCTATTTTTACCTTTGTTTCAGGTGCTTTAAGAACCAGATGAAGAAGGTCGGAAAGGAATTTTTCCGGTACCACAACCGGTAAAAGGCCGTTATTAAGGGCGTTGTTACGGAAGATATCTGCGAAGAAGCTTGAGACTACAGCCCTGAAGCCGTAGTCATATATAGCCCATACAGCGTGTTCTCGGCTTGAACCGCTTCCGAAGTTTTTACCTGCAACAAGTATTTTGCCTCCAAAAATGGGATTATTAAGCACAAAATTCATGTTTTTACTGCCGTCCTTGTTAAATCTCCAGTCGCGGAACAGGTTTTCACCGAATCCTTCCCTGGTTGTTGCGCTTAGGAACCTGGCGGGTATTATCTGGTCTGTGTCAACATTTTCAAGAGGCAACGGAACGCAAGTACTCTCGAGTATTTCAAATTTTTCTCTTGCCATATAATGTCAGATTTTTCCTGTTACAAAAATTCCCTCGGGTCTGTAATTCTGCCTGTTATGGCAGCAGCAGCAGCGGTAAGAGGGCTTGCGAGTATTGTTCTTGCTCCCGGGCCCTGCCGGCCTTCGAAATTCCTGTTTGAAGTTGAAACAGCATATTTACCCTGAGGTATTTTATCCTCATTCATTGCAAGACATGAGGAACAACCAGGCTCTCTGAGCTCAAACCCTGCCTTTTTCAGGATTTTTTCCAATCCTTCATCAACTGCCTGTTTTCTTACAGCTTTTGATCCGGGGACAATAAGCGCCGTTACATTAGATGCTTTCTTTTTGCCTTTGACCAGAGCTGTAAAGGCTCTCAGGTCCTCGATTCTTCCATTGGTACAACTGCCTACAAAGACATAGTCGACAGGATGTCCGAGAAGCTTCATCCCGGGAACAAAACCCATATAATGGAGTGACTTGAGGAATGAGTCGGTGACATCCGGATTTATGTCATCAACTGTGGGGATTGAATCATCGATTGCAATTGCCATTCCCGGGTTGGTACCGAAGGTTATCATTGGCCTTATCCGTGAAGCGTTGAATTCTATCTCTTTGTCGAATGATGCACCCGGGTCAGTCTCAAGCTTTCTCCATTCTGAAAAAAGTTCATAAGGCTTGGAGTTGCCGGAAAATGAGATACGGTTTTTAAGATATTCAAATGTAGTCTGATCAGGTGCAATAATTCCTCCGCGGGCCCCCATCTCTATGCTCATATTGCAGATTGTCATTCTTCCTTCCATACTGAGGTCTCTTATGACATCCCCGGCATACTCCACAAAATACCCTGTAGCACCGCCTGTTGTAAGCTGGGAAATAATATACATTATAACGTCTTTTGCAGTTACCCCCTTCTGAAGAGTGCCATTGACGGTTATTTTCATTTTTTTTGGTTTCGGCTGTAGAATACACTGTGTAGCCAGGACCATTTCGACCTCGCTTGTTCCGATGCCAAATGCTATTGCACCAAAGGCACCGTGTGTGGAAGTATGACTGTCGCCGCATACTATTGTCATACCCGGAAGGGTGTAGCCAAGTTCAGGCCCGATTACATGCACTATTCCATTATTAGGATCATTGAGCCCATAAAATTTAATACCATAGGTTCTGCAGTTTTCAGCAAGGGTTTCAACCTGTTTGCGGGATAACTCATCCCTGATGGGCTTGTCCTGATTCGTTGTGGGAATATTGTGATCGGCCGTGGCGATTGTTTTTTCGGGTCTGAAGACAGGTATTCCCCGCTTTCTGAG
>JABUEV010000046.1 GCA_013314865.1 Bacteroidales bacterium
GTTGATCCTTCTGATCCGCGTAATGCAATTATTCAGGATATTCTTCTGGCTCCCCGGAACAAGAAGGGTTATGTTGAGTATATCTCCGATTTCATCATCCTGAAACCGGCTGACATGACAAAAAGCAACGGTCTTCTTTTCCTCAGCCTGCCTAACCGAGGGAATGCCTTGCCTCCTGATACGGTGCTTCTTGGCCGCGGTTATATTTATGTATGGTGTGCATGGCAGGGAGATGTACTGGCAGGCAACAACCGTATGCTGATGAGAGTACCTTATGCCTCTGAGGCTGGTGAGGAGATTGCCGGCCTTCTAAGGGCTGAATTCCAGGTCAGTACTGCTACCAACACTTTGAACCTGAGTAGCGGATTTTTTCAGGGGATGACTCATCACAGCTACGAATCAGTCAGCAATGATAACGACGGGGCAGTCTTTACAAGGAGAATACGGGAATCGGACGAACGCATACCTGTACCCAACAGTGAATGGGCTTTCTCTAATTGTTCAGGATTTCGTTTCCCTGGAATTCCTGATCCGAAAAAAATTTCACTCAGGGACGGATTTCAGCCAAATTACATATATGAACTTATCTATACAGCAAAAAACCCGCTGGTACTTGGCCTTGGATTTGCTTCAATACGTGACTTTGTCTCTTTCCTCAGAAATGAAAAGGCTGATGAGGCTGGCATACCTAATCCTCTTGCTGTACCTTCAACCGGTGAAATACCTGTGAAAGCCGCTGTAATGCAGGGTGTTTCACAATGCAGTAATTTTGCCAGGACTTTCCTTTTTCTCGGGTTCAACACTGATGAGAAAGGGAAATCAGTATTTGAAGGCGTTAATGCACACATCGGGACAAGACGTATTTCCCTGAATATCCGTTTTGGCCGTCCGGGCGGGGGAGGACTCCAGCATGAAGATCACCTCTTCCCGGGCAACGATCCTCCTTTTACATGGGGAAATGAGTCAGACCCGATATCCGGAGTTACAGGAGGAATACTTGAAAAATGCTCCGCTGAAGGCAACTGCCCAAAGATAATCCAGACATTAAGCTCTTCGGAATATTGGCAATTAAGAGCTTCCCTTACTACTACGGATTCATATGGAACCAGGGACCTTGTCATACCTGAAAATGTCAGGATATACCTTTTCTCAGGGACACAACATACACCTGCTGAAGTGGCTGACCAGATGAGCGGTTTCAGACAAAACGGGAATTCCTATCAGCCGTACCTCAGGGCTCTGCTTGTAGCTCTTGAAAGATGGATCCTTGAAGGCACCGAACCTCCACCAAGCTCATATCCAAAAATTGCAGAAGGCACCCTGGTGACTCCTGACAAGGCAAGCATCGGCTGGCCTGATATACCGGGAGTTCCTTACAGCGGACTGGTGAATGAGCTCCCATTGCTTGACTATGGACCTTCATATGACTTCAGAAACGTAACCGGAGTTCTAACCCTTGAACCTCCAAAAAGAAAATCAGCAGATAATTATAAAACCCTGGTTCCGAAAGTTGATAATGACGGCAATGAAATTGCCGGTGTAAGAGGCATCAGTATTAGAGTTCCCCTGGGAACTTATACCGGATGGGCACTTAGGAAGGAAGGATACGGGAAAGGCGACCTGTCCTCACTCAACGGAATGTTCATCCCCTTTAAAAATACCCGGAAAGAACGGATTGAAGCAAATGACCCCCGGTCGTCGCTTCAGGAAAGATACAGGTCACATGAAAAATATGTTGAAGAAGTAAGAAAAGCGGCAAATGCACTCGTGAAGGAGGGATTTCTCCTTCCTGAAGACGCTGAGGCCGAAATAATTAAGGCAGAAAAAAGCAATATCCTGAATTGACTTAAAGATGGCTGCAGGCGAAACAGATATAACACTCTATAACGGGATGAAAGACCTTGCGGTATTCAACAACTATGGCATCCGGAATTTCTGGGTGCTAAGCGATGGCGGACATGAATGGGTTAACTGGAGAAGATATCTTTACCAGACAGCCCAGGTTATGTTTCCTGATTGCGAGTCAAAATGAAAATCTATTAAGAATAAAAACACTTTATACATTAAATTAACACAAAAGAGATATGAAATGGAATCCAGACCTCAGAATTGTAACAATTGTTACAAATTTAATATTCTTTACTTTTTTTAACCTGACCGCGCAGGAACCTGCGAGACCTGCAGCTGCACCTGCTCCCCGGCAGGCATTCAGGGCACCTGCTAGAATTGTTTCACCTGAAATACTTCCCGACAACAGGGTTACTTTCAGGGTTTATTCAAAAGATGCCCAGAAGGTTACAGTGTCAGGGGAATGGCAGGCAGGGTTCAATGCTACTGAACAGCTTGTCAGGAATGATACAGGGCTCTTCAGTCTGACTGCCGGACCGCTGAAACCAGAGCTTTACGGGTACACATTTTCAATTGACGGAGTAAATACCATTGATCCGAACAATGTACAGGTTCGGCGCGATGGTGCACGCTATCAGAGTTTTTTCATTGTGCCCGGGCCGGAGTCGGATCTCTATTTTCATAAACATGATGTTCCCCACGGTAATGTGACTAAGGTTTGGTACAACTCATCAGTCCTTGGTTTCCAGCGAAGGATGTATGTTTACACGCCGGCCGGATATGAGAGCGGCACACAAAAATACCCGGTATTTTATCTGCTTCATGGTGCAGGAGGGGATGAAGATGCATGGACTAACATGGGCAGGGCAGCACAGATAATGGATAACCTGATAGCTCAGGGCAAGGCAAAACCGATGATAGTTGTCATGACAAACGGTAATGCCAATCAGGCAGGGGCTCAGAATGAGGTTCCGGCACTGCCGGCATCAGGTGAGCAGGGAATGGCAGCTTTTCAGAGATATGCCGGCAAGTTTGAAGAGCACCTTGTAAAGGATGTAGTGCCTTTTGTAGAAAAGAACTACCGTACATTAACCGGAAAAGATAACAGAGCGATTGCCGGATTGTCGATGGGAGGAATGCACACACAGACAATTACTAATGATAATCCGGGAATGTTCGGCTATATCGGGGTTTACAGCATGGGGATAATGAATATGGGCCAGCAGAATCCGGAGGCTGCAGCAAAGCTTGAACAGGAAAGGATCGCCAAGCTGACTGCACTGAAAAACAGCGGGTATAAACTTTACTGGATAGCCTGCGGGAAAGATGATTTTGTGTATAATGGTGTGGTAACACTAAGGGAGACTCTCGACAAGATAGGTTTTAAATATGTTTACAGGGAGAGCACAGGAGGTCACACATGGGCAAACTGGCGTATTTACCTGTCAGAGTTTGCGCCGATGCTGTTTAAATAGGCTGATTATAGCTATGGGAAAATTTAATTTACTTTGAGTGCATTCCGTACCGGGCATGAGATAAGCTGAATAAAATTATTAGCCATCGTTGGCCGGCACGGCATTTAATCGGGATAATCTTTAACGGAAAGAAATTACCTGATAAAGGGAAAAAAGTATTATTTTTGCCGGCGAAAAGAATAGGCTTCCGTTGTCCCGCTAAGGCGGGATTAAGGAGGTCAGCCAGCCTTCGTTTAAACTTCGGCTGGTGAAACGGGGTGTAGCACAGTTGGTTAGCGCGCCACGTTCGGGACGTGGAGGTCGCTGGTTCGAGTCCAGTCACCCCGACTATAAAACAGAGTGAGAGTGTGAGCGGGAGCGGGCACTCTCATTCTGTTTTCTAACTCCCGCACTCACGCTCACACAATATCCAGTTTGTAAATTAAATAGCCTTATAAATTAAATCTTTACAGGGCTATTTTCGATAGCAACACAAAAAGTGCTTAAAAACAATAATTAATAAAAATGTTTCTGTACCTTGATAAAATCAACCAAAATCAAAATATGAAGACATTAATGCTTTTGCTTTGTACATTATTATTCAATTCTGCAAATGCAATAAATATTGAACTGTATTCTGATAAAAAATCAGACAGGGTGCAATTTGCAGTTAGTGAAATAGAGCGGGCATTTAAAGAGAAAGGAATTGAGTATACCATTCATTCAATCTCAGAACTAAACAAGATCAGGAGTGATCGGCCTAAAATAGTATTAACATGCCTGGAAGATAATGTACCATCATCTATTATCAAAGAAGCAGGAATACGCAATATTGAAGAATTAATAGAAGAAGGCTTCATTATTCATAAGACAGGTAAAGGGCTGAAAACAATTTATGTACTGGGTTATGATGAAGCGGGGACAATGTATGGAGGCCTTGAAGTTGCAGAAATTATTAAAATTCAGGGATTTGATGCTGTAAATGACCAGATGCAGAATCCATACTTTAAGGTAAGAGGTGTCAAGTTTAACATTCCGCTTGATATGCGCACACCAACTTATTCTGAACCATCCGATGCAGCTCAGAATAACATGGCCGAAATGTGGAATTTTGAATTCTGGAAGGAATTTATCGATAATCTTGCCCGATATCGTTACAATCTTATCTCCCTATGGAACATGCATCCGTTTCCGTCGATGGTGAAAGTGCCTGAATATCCTGATGTTGCATTGAATGATGTCAGAAAGAGTACCGGAAACTGGAAGGAAAATTATTCTCTTAACGGCTGGGGTTTCGATGCTCCTGAGATAATGAATAGCTATGAAGTGATCAAAGAAATTACTATCGAAGAAAAGATCGATTTCTGGCGGAAAGTAATGGCCTATGGCAAACAGCGCAATTTGAAATTCTATTTAATAACATGGAACATCTTTGTTTATGGAGTCGATGGTAAATATGGAATAACCGATAAACTCGAAAATCCTATTACTACTGACTATTTCCGGAAAAGCATAAAACAGATGGTGCTCACTTACCCCGACCTTGCCGGAATAGGTCTTACAACGGGGGAAAATATGTATGATTACTCTCCAACTCAAAAGGAAGAATGGGCTTATGCTACCTATGGACAAGGAATCCTGGATGCGCTAACCGAACAACCGGAAAGAAAGATTGACTTCATACACCGTCAGCACCAGTCAAGTGCAGGCGAAATTTCTAAAATATTTAAGGAAATCATAAATAATGAGAATATCAATTTCCTGTTTAGCTTTAAATATGCTCAGGCACATGTTTACAGTAGTGTAAATCAGGTATTTCATCAGGATTTTGTCAGGGATATTCAGGGCGAAAACCTTAAAACTTTATGGACTCTTCGCAACGATGATAATTATTATTTCAGATGGGGTGCACCTGATTTTGTGAGGGATTTTATTAAGAACATACCCTATGAAATATCAGAAGGTTTTTATTATGGCTCCGACCAGTATGTCTGGGGCAGAGAATTCCTGAGTAAGAACCGCACCGAACCGCGTGAACTCGAAATTGTTAAGCATTGGTATCAATGGATGTGCTGGGGCCGACTTGGATATAATCCGGATATGAGCAATGAACGTTTTGTCAATATCATTCAATCACGGTTTCCGTCGGTGAATGCCCGGGAAATGTTCGACGCCTGGCAAACCGCATCCATGATTTACCCGCTTGTTACCGGTTTTCATTGGGGAGCGCTCGATTTTCAATGGTATATCGAATCAGGACAATCACGCCCCTTTGTTGCTTACACTCCATCCGGTTTCCACGATGTAAACAGATTTATCACACTTCCACCTCACAAAGGTACTCGCTATATCTCTATCCCTGACTATACAAAAGCATTTATCGCCTCTTCTGAACTTGAAGGTGAAACACCTTTGCAGGTTGCCGGCAAGATTATTCAGAATGCTGACCTGGCACTAAACTGGGCTGATAAGCAAGATGTATCAACGAGTAAAGAGTTGCGTGTAACAATTGAAGATATCAAAACCATGGCTTATCTCGGGAAATATTATGGCCACAAGATCCTTGGAGCGACCTTTCTTTCACTTTTCAGGGAAACACTGCAAAGAGAATGGCAATATAAGGCAATTGCAGAATTAAATACTTCAGCCGGATACTGGAGGCATTACACGGCAATCGGATTGGCCAATTACTATAATCCATTGTGGACCAACCGTGTGGGTTATGTGGACTGGAGAAAAAATTTTGACTGGGCAGTATTCGATGTTATAGCCAATGGAGGTGAGACTAATCTGCCATCAATGCAGCCTATCAAAGGCGGAAGCGTCCTGGAAGCAGAAAACGCGGATTTCCAGGTATCAGTTATTAATTCCGAAGTGAGAGGTTTTACCGGACAGGGATACCTGGAAACAAAAGCAGGAGATGCCCGGCATCGGGTAAAATGGACTTTTAATGCTCCTGAACCGGGAAGTTATATTCTTGAATTCAGATATACACTTAAACGCGAACAGATTTTTTATTCACCATTGGAAATCAATGGAATAATTACCAGTGAAATAGAATTTTGGAATACCGGAAATACAGGTGCTTGGGTTTGGGAACGTGTTACTGTAAACCTTGAAAAAGGAGAGAACATTATAGGTATTATGCCGGAGGGATGGGTGCTCCTCGATCATTTAAATATCATAAAAACTGAAAACTGATATTTTAAGATTCTCAATATTTTAGTATTACCTTTATAGTTCGCAGTATGGTGTACCGGAATGGTTTAGCTATATGAAAAAATATCCATTCTATACAGTAAAATGGATTTATTTTCAGGCAAAAATAAATGGCGTGTCTTATAAAGAGGAGAAAAATTCTGGTAACATGCTGTGGAAACAGGAAATATGAACTCCACTAAAAGATTTAATTAATAAGCTTAACCATGAATAGAACAACCCGAAGAAAGTTTGTTAAAGGTGTAGCCGGCGCAACTGTTTGTTGTGCATGTTTTTCATTTAACCCTCTGGCAGTTTCTGAAACAGAAAAAGAGAACAACGTCCAGGATGAAAAAGGTAAAGAACATCTGGCAGCCGTTTGCGGAACATATTGCGGGGCTTGTCCGGCTTATCTTGCCAGACACAGCGATGATGAGCAGATAAAGAAGAGAATGCAAAAGAGACTTTCATCCGAACCGGTCAAGGCGATGAAGGGCATTCCCAATCCGGGCTGGATGGATGGCATTCTTTGTGACGGCTGTCTAAGCGGAGGCCAGATTGCCTTGCATTGTCAGCGTTGCGCTATTAAGTTATGTGCTGGTGAAAAACAGAATGTTACTCGTTGTTCTGATTGCAATGAATTACCCTGTTATCGTATTAGTAATATGATTAATACAGGTTTACTGCACCGTGCTGAATACCTGCCAAACCTCAAAAAAATCCGTGAAATGGGCGTTCAGGAATGGGTTAAATACGAAGAGGAACGCTGGCGTTGTCCCCGGTGCAGTGCGCCTCTGAGCTGGTATGACGCTGAATGTGTAGTATGCGGAGAGCCGAGGTCTAAGAAGCTGTTTCCGCTATCTGTTAATGACCCTAAATCCTTATGAAAAAATTGTATTAGAGATACTCTGAAAGTCGGGTATGATGAGGAGGGTATGGAAGGACCACCTCTGATGAAACCCATCTTCAGTATCTAAATATTTACAAATTGTGCTGTCTCAAAATGAGATTATCGGCAGAAAGGGGTTATAGTAGTTTTAAATCTTGTCTGACATTTTCTGGTTAAATCAGACTCTTAACGAAGTCCGGAACCCCCTTGCACTGTAGTATGATTCTGCGCCATTGTGATAAACGAAAACATGATCAAACCGACGGTCACAAAAGAGAGCTCCTCCAAGCTTTCTGATTCCGTCAGGAGTCTTTATCCAACTCGATGTTTTAGTGTCAAATTTTCCAAGGTTCTGAAGTTCTCTATATTGTTCTTCTGTTAACAATTCGCTTCCCATTGCACTTGCCATGTCAACAGCGTTGTTTTCCGGCTTGTGTTCCTTTCTTGATTCCATTCCTTCCCGGTCGTAGCAAACACTTCTTCGTCCTTTGGGACTTTCAGGAGAACAATCATAAAAGATGTATTCTTTGGTCGCATCATCATAGCCGACAACATCCGGCTCACCCCCGGTTTTTTCCATTTCATTGAGAGACCATAGTTTTTCAGGATTGACCTCCAGTTTTGTTTTTACATGGGTCCATTCAAGACCTTTGTGGCGGTCCATGTTCCTTTCAAAACGGATTTTCAAGACTCTAAGAAGCTCTTCACGCTGATCAGAAGTCAGCACTTTCTTTATGGAAATATCTGACATATTCTTTGCTGTTTTCATGCTTTTCCTTCCACGATTTCTTTTTGTATCCCAAAGTAATTCTAATTTTGTACACTGCGCTCTGAGCCCTCCTCCTTCGCCAAGGTTTCGGAGGACAAGTGTGTCTATTGCCTACTGCCCATCACCCACCGCCTATAGCCTACTGCCTACCGCCTACCGCCTACCGCCCACCGCCTACCGCCTACCGCCTACCGCCTGCCGCCCTTATTACCCCAGCTTGCAACCGCAGCCGCCTGCTTTGGCACCAGATAGAGATTCGACATTCCTCTGCCCACAATGAAAGCTATTGAAGCTGCAACCACTCCAATAAGGTTCAGAAAAACAACGCACACAAGTAAAACCACAATTATCCCGATAAGCTCTGTAGCTGTCGCCACTGAAATGGAACCGGTGGTCCCGTTAATGATCTGCGTGGACCGTTGAAAATTAAGAAGGACAGTAAGTGCAGGCATTAGAATCAATATCTTCAGGGGTAGATAGGAGAGATCAGCCAGTTCCTTGCTCAGACCTGAGATGTTTATAAACCATAAATCAGCAAGTGGAGTGAAAGCCAGCACTGATATAAGAATAGTCACGATAACTCCAAGGTATACTGCAAAGTTCCTCAACATCCTGTAGTTCTGTTTTTTCTCACCTATCAGTGCAATATTCACTTCCTGGTACGATAATCCCATACTTCTGAAGATGAACACCAGTGAATTCACAACAGGCAGTACAGCCAGCGACTCCAATGCCATCCTGCTCCGGCCGAGGAAAAATGTTACGAAAGGATGCACCCCCAGCGACAGTATTGAGGTGAGGGCAAGCGGATAATAAAATTTTGCAATGGACCTTAATCTGAGATTCCCATTCTCATTGTCTTCTCTCAGCAGAATAGTCTTTAAAGTGTTCGAAACCATAATCCTTGTTGCTATTGCTTCACACAGGACAGCCAGCGACATTGCACCGGCGCCGACGTATGCTCCTTTCACTCCTGCTGTATAAAGTATCAATCCCATTATCACAATAACCGACAGACGCACTATGGTTCCATAGGTCACTCTTCTTGTAAGATTGTTCCTTATAAGGATTCCCTGGTAGAACCTTCTGTAGCCTATCGAAGCAGCCCATGGAAGAAAAATCAGGAGTGCAACATGGGCAATTCTTGTAACATCTTCAGGCACTCCCATGAGACCGGTAACAATAAACCTGAATACCGGCGGAATAAGAATAATAAGTTGAATGCCGGTAATGCCGGCATTCAGGATATCAGTAAATTTTTTGAGTTTTTTATATGAACGGCGGCCCGATACCAAAGCTGTTGAAGCGCTCATCAGCATGATAATGGGAGCCTCGATTATCATAGCGAATGATCCGGCTATACCAAAAGCGGCAAGGTTGAATTTTGCCTCATCCAGGCGTGCAATGAAGGCAATCAGGATTGGCTGTTCAAGAGCCATCATCAGCCAGGTAAGCGCCAGCGGCACCCAGAAAAGGAAAATCCTACGGTAAGTCAGCTTCTCAGTTATATCCACGGTTTTCGAAAACCGCAAATATAACTATTTCCTCCGTAGAGGTTTTGAGAAGAATACCTGATTTTTAAACCAGGTTCCTAATGTTCAGATTCACTAAAGCGTCCAGCCCTTGCGGTATTCGTAATGGAAATAATTATTTGCTTCAGGCAGGTTGGTGATCTTCATGTTTTCTCCGTCATATTCAAGAGTGGTATTGGAGCGCTGTGTAAGGACAGCAATATTTGTCAGCAGCATTATCTCTGTCACTCTTGATGCCCATGAGAAGTCATTACATGATTTCTTGCCGTTCAGTATCGCACCGATCCAGTCCTCAAAGATATCCCCGGTTCTTTCAAGCCACGGGTCAGGTCCTTTGAAGTCGGGATCAGCCGGGACAAGTGACGGCATCACTGCATTGCCTCCCATCATTATTCCTTTGTCTCCGTAGAAAACAGTTCCGACTCGGCGTCCTGGCTCGAGTTTTGCCGGCCGCTCGGGAAGAAGTCCGCCATCACACCATTTTACTTTTACCGGTGGCATATAACCTGTTTCTCGGGAATAACGTTCAGGGAACTCATATGTAACTGTCTGTGCGAGCGGCAGGTATTCGCTATTATATGGAGTTGAAGTAGCCTGGATTGTCTTGGGGTACCCCAGGTTAAGTGCCCAGAGAGGTGCGTCATAAATATGTGCTCCCATGTCTCCCATTGCACCTGTCCCATAGTCCCACAATCCGCGCCAGACGAAATGGCAGATATCCGGGTGGTAAGGTTTTTCGGGTGCCGGACCCAGCCAGACATCCCAGTTAAGATTTTTGGGCACTTTGACGCCGGCCGGACGTTGAATGTCACCCTGCGGCCAGAACCCCACAGGACGGTCGGTCCACATATGCACTTCCCTTATATTCCCGACTACGCCTGCACGCACCCATTCTACAACTCTTCTTGTGGCCTCACTGGCATGACCCTGGTTTCCCATCTGAGAGACGATGTTATACTCTTTTGCAAGCTCGGCGAGTTTCCGGCACTCAAAAATGGTTTTGGCCATCGGTTTTTCAACATATACATGTTTCTTTTCCCTTATGAAAGCTGCTGCTATCGGAGC
>JABUEV010000047.1 GCA_013314865.1 Bacteroidales bacterium
ATCTGTATCGCATGGCTTTTAATGGTAATACCCCTTTCGCGCTCAAGGTCCATATCATCGAGAACCTGATCCTGAAATTCTCTTTCAGAGATAGTATTAGTCTTTTCCAGTAAACGGTCGGCCAGGGTACTTTTACCGTGGTCAATATGGGCAATGATGCAGAAATTGCGGATATTTAACATTTACAGGAAGATAAAAACAGGTGCAAAGATATAAAAATATCTTTTCAGCCTGAACCGGAGGGACGGGTCACTCTATAAAATACTCAGAGGGTGTCTTTCAGGCACCCTCCGAGTGAAAAATATGTGGATTGTGAAAATCCTAGTAAGGAGGCATTCCTCCGCCCATTCCCTGAGGCGGCATTGCGGGTTTTTCTTCCTTCTCCTCAACAACTACTGCTTCAGTTGTAAGGAACATGCCTGCTACAGAAGCGGCGTTTTCGAGGGCAACTCTTACGACCTTGACAGGGTCAATAACTCCCGACTGGTATAGTTTTTCAAAATTGTCAGTCTGGGCATTATATCCGAAGTCACCCTTGCCAGCCTTGACAGTCTGGACAACCACAGCACCTTCTCTTCCTGCATTGACTGCAATCTGGCGGAGAGGTTCTTCAATAGCGCGCTTGATGATTTCGATACCGGTTGTCTGGTCTTCGTTGTCACCCTTAAGGTTTTCAAGAGCTGAGATAGCCCTGATATATGCAACACCGCCGCCAGGCACAATACCTTCTTCAATAGCGGCACGTGTGGCATGGAGTGAATCATCAACACGGTCTTTCTTATTCTTCATTTCGACTTCCGAAGCAGCACCTATATAGAGGACTGCCACTCCGCCTGACAGTTTGGCAAGTCTTTCCTGAAGTTTCTCCTTGTCATAGTCGGAGGTTGTGGTTGTCATCTGCTGTTTGATCTGTGCTATCCTGGCTTTGATCATTTCCTTATCGCCATATCCGTTAACTATGGTAGTGTTCTCCTTGTTAACCGTGACTTTTTCAGAAGTACCAAGCATGTCAAGAGTTGCATGTTCAAGTTTGAGGCCTTTTTCCTCAGATATCACAGTACCGCCTGTAAGAATGGCAATATCTTCGAGCATTTCTTTTCTTCTGTCGCCGAATCCCGGGGCTTTCACTGCACATACTCTGAGAGATCCGCGGAGCCTGTTGACAACCAGGGTTGCAAGGGCTTCACCTTCAACATCCTCAGCAATAATGAGCAATGGACGGCCGTTCTGGGCAATAACTTCAAGAATCGGCAGAAGATCTTTCATTGACGAAATCTTCTTGTCATGTATCAGGATATACGGATTCTCGAGTTCGGCTTCCATTTTTTCGGCATTGGTGACAAAATATGCCGAAATATATCCGCGGTCAAACTGCATACCTTCGACTACTTCCACAGAGGTGGTGGTTCCTTTTGATTCTTCCACCGTGATGACACCCTCTTTGTGAACCTTACTCATAGCCTCTGCTATCAGTTTACCGATTTCTTCATCATCATTGGCAGAAATTCTGGCAACCTGTTCAATTTTTTTCAGATCGTCACCAACAACCTTTGCCTGAGAAGCAAGGTGTTTGACAACCTTTTCAACAGCCTTGTCAATACCTCTTTTTATATCCATCGGGTTTGCTCCGGCTGTGATGTTCTTAAGACCGACGGTTATTATTGCCTGTGCAAGAACCGTGGCAGTTGTAGTACCATCACCTGCTATATCGCCAGTTTTGGAAGCAACTTCCTTTACCATCTGTGCTCCCATATTAAGATAGGGATCAGACAATTCAATGTCCTTTGCAACTGTCACGCCGTCTTTGGTAACGTGTGGAGCACCGAATTTCTTCTCAAGAACAACATTACGACCCTTGGGACCAAGAGTAACTTTCACTGCATTTGCTAACTGGTCAATACCTTCTTTTAGCTTTGCACGCGCATCGATATCAAATTTAATCTCTTTTGCCATATTTTCTGATTTTTATTGGTTTCAACAATTAAGCTATGAATAATATATCCGACTGTGACAGAAGAAGATAATCTTCATTGTCGATAGTCAGCTCCTGTCCTGCATATTTTCCGTAAAGAACAACGTCGCCTTTTTTAACTTCCATTTCTTCATCTTTTTTGGGAGCACCCACCAGCACTACAGTGCCCTGACGAGGTTTTTCCTTTGCTGAATCGGGTATGATTATCCCGCTTGCAGTTTTTGCTTCAGCTTCATGAGGTTTGACAAGAACCTTTCCTGCTAGAACTTTTCCTTTTAATTGTGCCATTTCTATTTAGTTTTAAAGTTAAACATCAATTTCTGACCACGTTTTTGATCATATTTTATGCCAAATGCCGGAATGTGCCAATTTTGACCATTCTGTGTCCGGCAAGTTAATGACAGCTGTCAGTTTTGTATGGCATATTAAAGATCTTTTAGATTATAATGCTAAATATCAGCTAATTACAAAATAAAATAAAAAGTGTCAGTTTGTGACAAACTGACACTTAAGAAATAATAATAGTATAAGTTCAATTAGTTCTGAGGCTGCTTTTGGTCCTGCTGGCCTGTTGATGGAGGCACGGCGGTAGGCAGGGTGGGTATAGCATTTGGATCCACTGCATTCTGGATCTGTGTTTCAATTCTTGACCTTGCACCTTCTGCCCCCCTTGGTATTACGGCAGTAGCCACCACACTGAGAATAAGAATAGCTCCTGCCAGAGTCCATGTTGCCTTTTCCAGGAAATCAGCCGTCTTTCTTATTCCCATTGTCTGACCTGCAGAGGTAAAATTCGCCGCAAGACCTCCTCCTTTGGAATTCTGAACAAGAACGACGAGAATCTGAAAAATACAGGCTATGATAACTAATACCGATACAAAAATATAAATGCCCATATCACTGTTTGTTTATTAATTCCTTAATAGTTTCAATTTGAGCTGCAAAGTAACTACTTTTTTCGGGAAACTTCAAACATAATTTTTCATAGATGTCTATTGCCTTTGAGTAATAACCCTGATTGACATAGATTTTTGCGAGGGTTTCTGTCACAAAGCCTCCTCTTTCTTCTACAAAGGGTTTCGATTTGTCTTCAGGCGGAGCCTCGGTTTTTTCTTTCTTTGGTTCTATCCGGGGGTTAGCCATTATGAATTTTTCTATCAGTTCCGACTGGAGCTGTTTTCTGGAGGCAGGTCCGGCAGGTTCGGGTGAAGGAGAAACAGAAATAAATCCGGCTTCCACCTCAGCTGTTGGTGTCTTTTCCTCAACAGATTCACCGTAAAAAGCAGGTTCAGCTGAGACTGCCTCACCCTGGTCTTCTGTGACAGCTGTAACGGAAATTTCTTCAGTAACCTGGGCCGCCAGTTCCTCAACCGGTTCAGGTGGTTTCCCGATATGCACTTCCTCCAACGGAACAGAAAACCCGGGATCCATGAAGAAGATCCTGTCCTCAGGTTCGGGGGTTTCGTCCTCAATCACAAATAATGAGGATCCTAATTCATCTTCATCAGGTTCCGAGGCAATGAGTATCGGTCTTGTAAACAATTTATCCAGGACTTTTGACTTATGGCCTTCTGTTCTCCCCTCAGCCGATTTTTCAATTTCATGAATGATATCTTCACTGCTTTTACCGTCTTCAATTACTGTCTGCTGGCTTTCTACATTCCTTTCATCGGCTTTGAATTTGATTTCTTCAGTTGATGTCACAAAATGATCAGCAGTAACCTCTTCAGCAATTCCGGTAACTGCTTCGGGTACCAGTTCCGGCACCGGTCCGGCCGGTACCTCATTCGCTGGTTCAGTCACCGGTTCGGCCGGCATTTCATTTACAGTTTCAGGCATCGCCTCGACCGGTTCTTCATGCGAAGGTTCAGTCACCTGTTCTATAACAGGTTCAATTGCAGGTTCAGTGGCCTGTGCGGCTTCCTGTTCAACAGTGGCCTCTGTCGGCGTTTCAGAAGTTGCCTCAGTTGTCTGTTCAGCAACTAATTCAGGAGTTTTCAGGAAATAATAAAGTACTTCCCTGTCGGCAATGTAAACAGCCGATTTTCTTAACTGGCTTTCAAACCTTATGTCAGATGAATTTTTCAGAGCTTTAAGAAGAAGCAGGTGTGCGCTCTGGAAATAAGGGAAAATATTCACAATATCAGTTATCTCGCCGATCACTTCACGTCCCAACTGATCAGGATTCTCCATCATTCTGAAAAACTCGGAACGGTCCATTGCTTTTTACCAGTTGACGAAAGCTCTGTTAAATATATCTTCCACAATGAGGCTGACAATTTTATCAGAAAGTTCCTTTTCAACCTGACTAAGGTCGAGTGAGCTGTCATAATCCTCATAACGGGTGAAGGATTCCTCGTAGCTCAGATCAGGGTCGACAGAGTTGGTGAATTTCACTTTCACTGTGATCGAGAACCTGTTTGTTGCAGCCCTGGCATCCGCATTTACAGTCAGAGGACGGGTGTTGTAATCAGTTATTTCTCCTTCAAAATTTACATCCCCCAGGCCATTGATAATATTAAGGTTTGTTTGTGCCTTGCATTTGTCAATCAGGGCATCAGTAATAAGCTGGCTCAGGCCGGGCTGGACAAGGTTTGCCCTGTTTTGAAAATACTGTATGCTCAGTGTTTTGACCTCAGGTGAGATACTTGCCCCTGAAAAGGAATAGGTTACCTTACAGCCGGTCAGGAATGAAGCTGATAATAAAAGAAGGGAAAAAACCTTCGCGGCATAAGATATCTTCAGCCAGGTTTTCTCAAAGATCAATTTCATACTCCTTTATTTTTCTGTACAGAGTCCGTTCAGATATTCCAAGTTCGCGTGCGGCCAGTTTTCTTTTCCCGTTATATTTTTCAAGAGCTTTTCTGATCATTTCAATTTCCTTTCCGGCCAGAGAAAGTGACTCCTCCACTATTTCCTCTGTATCCTGGATCTCGGTTCTGCCGTGACGTCCGGGAAATTCTGAAGCTGAAGGTTCCGGTATATTTGCATACTCTTTCCCGGCCTGTGCATCGCGGAAAAGATTCTGGATCACACTTACCTGGCTGTCAGTGAATTTCAGGCCCGGTTCTCCTTTCTGAATGAGGTCAAATACCAGCTTTTTAAGGTCATTCATGTCATTTTTCATATCGAAAAGGATCTTGTAAAGTATTTCCCTTTCAGACGAGAATGATTTTTCCTCCTGTCTGTTCAGTAGAGCAGGCAGTTTCACTCCGGTATAATCAGGCAGGTATGATCTGAGAGTTTCAGCACTTATTTCCCTTTCACTTTCGATAATTGATATCTGCTCCGTTATATTTTTGAGCTGTCTTACATTGCCCGGCCATGAATAGTTCATAAGCACGGTTTTTGCCTCATTAGTCAGTCTGATTGAAGGCATTCTGTATTTCTCGGCGAAGTCAACCGCAAACTTCCTGAATAGCAAAAAAATATCCTCGCCGCGTTCCCTTAATGAGGGAATTTTAATCGGTACGGTGTTAAGCCTGTAGAACAGATCCTCTCTGAATTTGTCGTTGCTGACAGCCTGGGTCAGGTCAGTATTGCTTGCTGCAATTACCCTGACATTTGTTTTCTGTACTTTCGAAGAGCCTACTCTTATGAATTCACCTGTTTCAAGAACCCTCAGAAGCCTTACCTGAGTTGAAAGAGGCAGTTCCGCAACCTCGTCAAGGAATATTGTGCCTCCGTCGGCGACCTCAAAATAGCCTTTCCTGCTTTCGGTGGCACCCGTAAAAGCTCCCTTCTCATGACCGAAAAGTTCCGAGTCAATTGTGCCCTCCGGTATAGCACCGCAGTTAACAGCTATATACTGCCCGTGTTTACGTGTACTGAACTGGTGAATTACCTGGGGGAACACCTCCTTGCCCGTTCCGCTCTCACCCGTAATGAGCACCGACAGATCAGTCGGAGCTACCTGAACTGCAATATCCAGGGCCCGGTTAAGCCCTTCATAATTGCCTATTATTCCAAATCTTTGCTTAATACTCTGAAGATCCCTCATCTTATCTGACAATTATGCGAATTTACTATATTTTTGGAACATCGGGAAATCCAATTTTACTAAATTAGCAATATGAAAGACACGTCTTCTCAGTTTATTGCCGGGATAATACCTGCCAGATACGCCTCAACAAGATTCCCTGGCAAACCGCTTGCGATAATCGGCGGAAAGACTATGATTGAAAGAGTCTATTCCCAGGCACGTAAAGCTCTCGAATTGGTATATGTTGCAACCGACGATGAAAGAATATATAATGCAGTGGCAGGTTTTGGAGGATCTGCGGTGATGACTTCTGACAAACACCAGAGCGGAACAGACAGGTGTGCCGAAGCAGTCGGAGTCATTGAAAAGCTGACTGGCAAAAAAACAGATATTGTCATAAATATACAGGGTGATGAACCTTTTATTAAACCTGAACAGATCAGACAGCTGGTTTCCTGCTTTTCAGAACCATCTGTTGATATTGCCACTCTGGTAAAAAAGATCACTCCCGGCGAAAATCTGTTCAATCCGAATCATCCCAAAGTGGTCATTGACCTGAATGGGAATGCATTGTATTTCAGCCGATCCGTGATTCCTTTCGTACGGGATGCCGATGAAGATAAATGGCTTTTAAAACATGTTTTTTTCAGGCACATAGGACTTTATGCATACCGGACCGTCGTGCTTGAAAACATAACCCGTCTTCCCCGCAGTCCCCTGGAAACTGCAGAATCTCTTGAACAGAACAGATGGCTGGAGAATGGATTCAGAATCAGGACAGCAGTTACAGAGTTCGATTCTTTCAGTATTGATACTCCGGCTGATCTGCAAAAAGCTGAAGAGTTATTTGGTGAATTTTCATGAATTATTTACCTTTACAATGATTTTAAAAAGGGCTTTAATTTATGGTATTAATTAAAAAAATATTGTCAGTAATATTCATTTTAGTTACTACCGTCAGCCTTTCAGCCCAGCAGGACACCCTCAGGCTTGGTCACAATTCACCACAAAGAGCTTTATCAAAAGAGACTGTCAATATTAATATTTATCCCGTACCTGTCAGGAATAATATCTTTACCATCAAGTGTGACAGAGAAATTTCAGCGGTAAAGGTCACTAATATGATTGGTCAGGATATTCACCGTGTTGAATATAAAAATCCTTTGAATCTTTCGAAGATAATCCTTAACAGCCCGCAAAGAGGAATTTATCTTGTAACCATCAGTTTCAGGGACGGAACAAGGATTGTTCGTAAAATCATGGTTGAGCCTGCCGAGTAAAGATCGTACCCGGCTGGAATTTTTTTAAGGGAAGAGGCTTTTGCTCTGTAAAATTTCCTGTTAACACTTAATTTAACGGTCTGAACAACAATTTAAGCTCTTGTTTGTTTATATTTCGTTGAAACTAATTTGTTAAATAACAAACAAATGAAAGTGTCATGGAAGAAGGGTTAAATACATTTACAATAAAGGATCTTGAAAATTTCTCAGGCATTAAGGCGCACACCATAAGGATCTGGGAAAAAAGATACAGGGTTCTTGAACCGGACAGAACAGATTCGAATATAAGACTATACAATGAGTCAGAGCTTAAGAAGCTTCTGAACATTGCATACCTTAACAGAAATGGATTTAAGATCTCAAAAATAGCGTTGCTGAGTGATGACGAGCTCTCCAGACAGGTAATGAGTGTCAGCAGTATGGACGATGAGCTGTATAAAGGGATTCATCCTGGCAAGATACTGATGTCAGCAATAAAGTTCAATGAGCATCAGTTTATGAATGAACTTGTTCCGTTCATTAAAAACTACGGAGTGGAAGAAGCCTATGTGAGAGTCTTCTCACCTCTTCTTGAGAAAGCGAAAATTCTATGGCAGACCGGCAGTCTTTCCCGAGCACAGGAGCAGTTTATAAAGTACATTATTAGGGAGATAATGACTATTGAAAACAACCGTCTTAAGGTTGAATCAGGAAAGTTAAAGGCTACTGTGGCTATGATTAACACTACAGACAACCATTCCGGAATACATTTTCTTTTCTATAAATATGTGCTTACAAGGAACAGGTATGATGTATTATATACCGGAGGCATTCTGCCTGCATCTGAGGTAATAGAGTTATATAAAATCAAACCTTTCGAGTATCTGGTGGTTAACTCAGGTTCATTTGACCTTGAGAATAAAAAGATAAGCTACTTCAGCAGTATAGGAAAGTCTCTCCTTATTAAAAAAGTGATAATGACAGACTATCCTTCCTCGACAGAAAAAAAGATTCCCGACAATATCATACTTTTACGGACTCCCGGAGATTTTCTTAATGTAATCCCGTCACTCCACAGGTAAGGTTGCTGAAAAAAGGTGTCCGGAACTATTTAATCAGTTTGTTTTTCGCTTAAGCCGTTGAGCAATTTGCAGAAATAATCTTTTTCAGCTGAAAGGTCGAGCATAGGTTCCTTTGCCTCAGCAATCTCTATCAGGTCAATCATTTTCCTGGCAAAAATCCCGGTTCCTTTTGCTGAGGGATCCTTTATTACATGAGAGCATGCCCTCGTAATTCGTTCGACCTCTTTCCACAGTTCAAATGTATTGTTATCAAAATAACAATTAGCAAAAGATTCCCATATATAATCAATTGCTTCGGAAGACGGATGAAGCATATCTGTTTCATAAAACCTGTAATCGCGCAAATCATCCATGAGCATTTCATATGCCGGGAAATATCCGAGAACGGCCGGATGTGACAAAAGTTCCTCGGTTGCCAGATGCAGTACGGCCTTACTGATCTGGTTTTCATGAGCTCCATCCTTCCAGTGGCGAACCGGACTAACCGTGAATACGACTTTCAGATCAGGGAAACCTGCGTGGAGAAGGTCAAGTTTCTTTCGGAGCACATCAACAACCTCAGCTACCTTAAGCATTGATCTTTCAAAGCGGGATGCCGGCAGTTTATGACAATTGGAAACTACCTCACCTGTCTCCCTGAACGTGTAAATCCTTGCCGTACCCAGTGTGATGAAAAGAAAGTCGGCCGATTTCAGGAAACCATGTGCCTTTTCTGATGAACAGTTAATCTTTTCAATTACCTTTTCAGGATCAGCGGATGAAAAATCGGTGTAATGCAGGAAACTCAGATAGGTACCTTCATAATTGTAAAGATTATCGATGGAAAAGATCCTTTTATTTAATATAATATCAAGGGTGTTGGATACAGATACGGGGTTATAGACGGTACCGGCAGGATTTATCAGAACGGGGATGCGGCCTGCTTCGAGTTTCATCCCTATTGATGACGCGAAACAAGAACCGATAAACATAACTCTGCTCTTATAGCTTATCTTTGCAGGCGAAGGGTCAATTTTTACAACTGTTCTGAATTCCATCCCTCTTTTTTGTTATCTGGCCGATAATCTTTTTTCAATCCACCCCGAAATTTCTGAAAATACCTGGTCTCTGAAAGGTTCATTGTGCAGTTCATGATACCCTCCTTCCCATATTTTCAGCTGTGTGTGAGGGGCTTTCCGTGCAAAGCCGGCAGTGGCTTCAGACGATGTGATCATGTCTGAATCGCCGTGCATTATCAAAAGAGGTATCTTCAGTTCTTCACTGTGGGACAAAATATAACCGGCAGATTTAACAGCTTCGCTGAATAGTTTCAGTGAAATTTTATCATGAACCAGCTTGTCTTTTCTGTACTTTTCCACCACTTCGGTATCGTGGCAAAGGTGTTCAGTCACAAGACCTGAAGCCTGGACCATTGCCGGAAGAAAGTGCTTCATAAAAGCTGCTGCCTTTATTTTTGCTTCCGAGGGTTGAAATGCAAGCCTGAGCCATGGTGATGTTACAATAGCACCCCTGATACGTGGCGACTGTTTAAGCAAATAACTTAAAACCACATTGCCGCCAAGGCTATGCCCGTAAATAAACACCGGAAGTCCGTTAAATGTTTTGCCTGCTTCACTAATAAGAATATCAAGCATTTCATACAGATCCCTGTAACTTTTTATATGTCCCCTTTTTCCGTCTGACCGGCCATGCCCGGGCAAATCAACTCCGGCAAAACCTATGTCAATCATGTTGAATTTCTTCGCCCATGCCTCATACCTGAAAATGTGCTCGCCCAACCCGTGAACCATAATTACTACTGCCCTGAGCCGGTCACCCGGACTCAAGATCAGACCTCTTAATACCTGCCCGTTCCCAAGCCTGATATTGATATCCATATCTTTTTTCTTTAAATGTATGAAAGTTGAAGGAAAATAAAAAACATGCCCTGATTTTAATGCACCTGCAAAAAATCCTTTTCTGAAACAATTTATATTCAATTTATACAACATTTTGCTTGATTCCTGCATTCCTCTGTATGCCTGATTATTATAAGCTCTATTAAAAGAAAATTATTTAGAACGAATATAGATTTAACAGATATTAAGATATTCAGATTTGTTTATCTTATTTTTTTTGTATATTTTTGCTTCGACAACTTAAAACATATACTGCCATGACAATAAATGAATTTAATAACAGCCTCATAGAGATGAAAAGCAATCTTCAAAGATTTGCAATGAGTCTCACGTCTGACAGGGACAGTGCACTGGACCTTGTTCAGGATACATTTCTGAAAGCAATCACCTACAGCGACAAATTCACCGATTATACAAATCTGAAGGCATGGGTTTTCACGATTATGAAAAACACCTTTATCAACAATTACAGGCGAAATGCAAAGGAAAACACTATCATAGACGGTACTAAGGATCTGT
>JABUEV010000048.1 GCA_013314865.1 Bacteroidales bacterium
CCCATGGGTCTCATTAATATTTTGTCTTGCGCTTTGGCCGGCGAGCAGTTGTATGTCGTGAATCCCTTGAAGATTTAATCCATAGTTAAGAGTGTTTTCGAATGTATATGCAGTTCCCTGGCTGTTCAGTGCTGAAAATGAAGAGCCTCTTCCGAACTGGTAGTTGGAGGTGCACATATAATCTTCATAAGTTCCTCTCCGGTATGAATCCTGGTCAATTCCGAATACTGATCTGAAGCGCAGTCCTTTGATTATTTCCCAGTCGAGGAACAGATTTCCGAAAAGCCGGTTGCTGAGAGTATTGTTTTTATAATATCCTTCCACTTCATTCAGAAGAGGATTTGTATGGCTGATGGCTAGTTCAGACGGGCGGTCCAGGATGGTTCCGTCTGACAGATAAGGCTGTGCCATCGAATGCATTTTTATCAGCTGTGAATAGATATTATCTCCTCTTCTGTCCCAGTCGCGATAGGTATACTGCAGATTTGCTCCGACCTGAAGATTGCGGGTAATTTTGTGATCGACGTTTATCCTGCCGTTATACCTGTCAAGAGCGTCATTTTTAAGAAGACCGTTTTCATTCATGTAACCTAATGAAATCACAAAGGATGTTTTTGCATCACCTCCCGAGAGGGAAATTTCATAATTCTGGGTTATGCTGTTACGCAGGATCATGTCAAACCAGTCCACTCCGCCTTCCTTGTAAAGCTGATAAACAGATTTTTCGTAGGGTGCACTTATTACATTTGAAAGTACTGTTTCAGGAGAATAGTCACTCAGGTTAGTTGATCCCCATGCTCCTGTTGCTTTTTCAGCATTATAGCGCTGTCTTTCAGCAATAAGAAGATAATCCTGTTCCACACTCATCAGTTTGGGGAGGTTTGCAGGACTATTGAATGAAAGGTAGGAGTTAACGGATATTTTTGATTTCGCACTGGCACCTCCGGCAAGTCCTTTTTTTGTTGTTATAATTATCACTCCATTTGCACCTCTGGTTCCATAGATGGCAGTCGATGATGCATCCTTCAGGACTTCAATTGATGCAATGTCGGAGGCATTCAGATCTATTGTCGAGCCATATTCAATACCATCGACCAGAAACAACGGAGTGTTTGATGCATTTATTGACCTGTTGCCCCGCAGGTTTACTGTAAGTCCTCCGCCTGATTCACCGCTGTTTTTGACAATATCCAGTCCGGAAATCTTTCCCTGCATCGACTGAATTGCATTGTTTGATGCGGTCTTAACTATTTCGGCAGGCTTGATGGATGCCACTGAACCTGTAAGGTCTCTCTTTCTTACTGTGCCATAGCCTACAACAACCAGTTCATTAAGACCCACATACTCTTCCTGAAGAATCACATTTATGGTGCTGTTATTACCAACCGGCACCTGCTGTCTGGCATAACCTATGAATGAGAACTCAAGTACTGCTGATGCAGGATTGCTTACAACGATGCTGTAATTTCCTGCATTATCAGCCTGGACACCGGTCGTTGTACCGGAAACAACGATATTTGTTCCTGGCAGTGGATTTCCATTATTGTCAGTCACTTTGCCAGTAACGGTCCTTGTCTCCTGCCCCGAAGCTGACACTGCATAAAATATCAGAGTCAGAAGGCAGGTCAGGGTACGGATTAACAGATTTCTGTTCATAGCGTATAATGATTTGGTTAGTTTAATTTTTGGTTACATTATTGTTCGATATAATATTTTTACCCTTCCCGGCATACAGTCCACCCGTTGAAGGCAGAAGGTTATTCAGTATATAAATATTTCTGCAGGTTTCGTCTTCATCAACATACAGGCTGACAGGGTTTATCTGAAAACAGTTGGAAACAATTATGTTTTCACAATTAATCAGTTTTAAGGCAGGTTCATTTACGGGTAATGCATTGACGGAAACCATATCCCATGTAATATCGCCTGAATCTTTGGCTTCTAGAGCTTTTCCCTGCTTCAGTGTCATTCTGACATCATGAAATCTTATTCCTCTTGAGTTTTCCAGGAGTATGCCGTTGTCAGTTGAGGATTCAATATCACTGAAGGATATATCTGTGACATTTTGTTCCTCAAGTCCGTAAACTGCCACTGGTCTGTCAGCGCCCCGGATACTGACATTTGAAATGCAGATATTTTTTACAGCAGGTGTTCTTTCAGACAGAGGTTCAGGTTTAGAAGGCTGATAGCGAAGCGTAATAAGAACTCCTTCGTTTATCATGTTATACATTGCAATATTTGAGACCCTTACATCTTCCACCACACCTCCCCTGCCGCGCATGGTTTTGATCCTGATTCCCCTGTCAGTTCCCTCAAAGACACAATTTGAAATAGTTATTCTCCTGACGCCACCGCTCATCTCGCTTCCGATTACCACAGCACCGTGACCTTTAAGCATAGTACAGTTGGTTATTGTAACATTCTCAGTAGGTACTCCAGCTTTACGGCCGTCTTCATCACGTCCCGACTTAATCACAATACAATCATCTCCGACACTTATATGGCAGTTTGAAATATGCACATTTCTGCATGAGGAGGGATCTATGCCGTCAGTATTAGGCGAGTCTTCAGGATTCTCGATAGTTATTCCGCTGATAGTAATGTTTTCAGAAAACGCCGGCATGATTGTCCAGAATGGAGGATTTGAAAAACTTACGTCTTCAATAAGTACGTTTCTGCATTCATAAGTGGTGATCATCGGCGGCCTCAAAAAGTTATTCTTCGATCTGATGTATTCATTCCACGCAAGCAGTTCAGCATTTTCTCTTTTAAATATCTCCTGCCATTTACTGTCCACCGTTTGATTTGATGCAATACTCCGCATAAAATCCCACCATTTCCTGCCCATACCGTCAAAATGACCATCTCCGCGTATGGCTATGTTTTCACACCGGTAGGCGTATATCTGGGATTTAAAGTTTTTAACCCTTACATCTTCCCATCTCGACTGAACCATAGGAAGATAATCGTCAAAATCATCAGAAAAACGTATAACTGTACCGGCATCCAGGTATAGGGTAATATTACTCTTCATTATAATAGGTCCGGTATAAAATATACCGGCCGGGAAATAGAGTGTACCACCTCCTTTCAAAGCCATACTGTCAATCAGTGAATTAATTATTCCGGTGCATTTATACTTTCCTGTCGGGTCAGCACCGTGGTCCAGCACATTAGTCCAGACATCACGTGACAAACTCAAAATTGTATTTAAACAAAACAAGAGTGTAATGGCCAGGTTCCTTTTCATAACTTTTTCTTTATGAATTTAAGCAAGCCTTTCACCGGATAAGATTTTAAGTTGTTATATCTTACAGTTCCGGGATGAATCAAGCTAATTTATGAAACAATCAAAAAAACAATATCAGACAAATTATCCGATTAAGGGAGACATTCCATCACAGTTTATGCTAACTTTGATGGAGTAAAGGAGCAATGATGAAATTCGGGAAAGCAGTAATCGTATTACTTTTTACACTTTTAATTATTCCGGATTCGGAGGGACAGAATATTTTCAGGTTTGTCCATATGGGTTCCGAGGAAGGTCTGTCACAAAACACTGCTTTCAGCATATTGTTTGACAGCAAAGGATTTATGTGGGTCGGAACAATGAACGGATTGAACCGTTATGACGGTTATGAATTTAAAATTTACAGAAGCAGTGGCGGAAATCCTGAAAGTTTTACCAACAACAGGGTAGTAAGGCTATGGGAAGACAAAAGAGGATTTATCTGGCTTGAGACTTATGACGGATACTATCATTTTTTCAACCCGGAGACGGAAATCTTTACATCACTGCCCCGGTATGAAGGCAATGTTGTGAAAAATATAACAATGCACAGCTTTCTTCAGTATTCGGATGATATTATCCTGGTAGGATCTACTATTGAAGGTCTCTTCATACTAACCTACAATCCCGAAGAAAATTCTTATTCAATAAATCAGTACACTGAAGAAAAAGAAGGATCAGTTAACAGTGACAATATTAAATTCCTGCACTCTGACAGGAACGGGAATATCTGGATTGGAACATCCCGGGGTCTCAACCGTATTTTGTCAAAAGACTTACAGGGCAAGGATATTAAAATCCAGGAATTTTCAAATAAAGGTTGTTTTAATTCTGTATGTGAGACAGAAAACCAGCTTTGGTTTGGAACTGAAAAGAATGGAATCAGCATTTACGAAAAAGCATCAGGTTCAATCCGTGAATTGAATACGTCAAATACATCCGGACTTGTTTCAGATAACATAACCAGACTTTATTTCAGCAGAAGCAGTGGCAGGATACTTGTATGCTTTGATAATAAGGGTATTGAGCTAACCGACACCACAGGTACTGAATGGCTTCCGGTTCAATTCCATGGCAGGAATGTTGGCCTGATTTATGAGGATCGTTCCGGACAAATATGGCTTGCATCCACTGACTTTGGAATTACCAGGTTAAATCCTGAAAATGTACAAACCAGGTATTATGTGCTTACGCCTGAGGAAATAAAGCCCCTTACTGACCTTGAAAGACCTCAGTTTTATGAGGACAGGAATGACAATCTATGGATCGGCCTCCACGGTGCAGGACTGGCACTTTACAACCGCGGATCTGACATATTCGAATTCTTCAGGAATGAGCCTGGCAACCCAAATACCATTTCTTCAAATTTTATTCATTGCATAACTGAAGACAAGTCGGGCCAGTTATGGCTTGGCACAGGACAGGTTCTGGGCGGGATAGAAAAAGTGATCGTAAGAAACAATGCCCTTGAACATTATCTCCCGGTTGAAAAACCTGCCGACATACTTGACAATGTTGCCCGTGCGGTGCTCGAAGATAAAAACGGCAACCTCTGGGTAGCTACAAAAGCCGGGAGGCTTCATATTTACGACAGTACACTGAAACAGGCTGATACTTTTACTTTCCTCCCCGGATTAAAGGAAGAATCAGTACGTAATACAACATATTCCCTATTCTGCGACAGCAAAGGATATATCTGGATCGGATCAAAAGGACACGGATTATCAGTTAGCAAAAAGCCACTGCCCGCAGATATCAGGGACTACAGGAAAATGCATTTCAGGAGATTTGAATACAAAGAAGACAATGAAGCCAGCCTCGGTAATAATAACATTTATTCTATATGCGAAGACACTCAAAACAATATCTGGGTGGGCACCTACGGGAACGGCATAACAATTATAAGCAATCCGCACGGAGATAACCCTATGTTTACCAGGATAAACCAGGAAAACAGCAATCTTTCAAGTAATCTTATCAGGCACCTTCTTATCGACAGGAAAGGCAATCTTTGGGTGGCCACCACATTTGGACTGAATCTCCTTACAAAGAAGAACATTGAGAACAAAGAGTACAACTTCAGGCTGTTCATCAGAAATCCATTCAATGAAAAAAGTCTTTCATATAACGACATAATACATATATATGAAGACACCTTCGGAAGGCTCTGGTTCGGCACCTTTGGAGGAGGTGTTGATATGCTTGAGCCAGATAATTTGGAAAATCCTGTCTTTAAACACTATACTTTTGAAATTGATCCTGGGCTGGCAATAATATTCGGTATAGTTGAAGACAAAAAAGGACATATCTGGCTCAGTTCTGAAAACGGTCTGATAAGTCTTGACCCTTCTGACGGAACCGCGGAAATATTAAATACCCTAAGCGGACTCGGATTCAACAGTTTTTCTGAAAATACCTGCTTTGTTCGAAGAGATGGCTCGCTGGTTTTTGGAGGTAACATGGGATTTGAAGTCATAAGGCCAGACAAATTAAACCCTGGAAAGCCTGATTTGAGGGTTGAGCTGACAAAACTTATGCTCTTTAACAAAGAGGTGCCAATAAATCAGAAAGGGTCTCCCCTTCAGAAAAACATCTCATTCCTTGAAGAACTGTCTCTTAAATACTCCCAGTCGAGTTTCAGTATAGATTTCTCAGCACTTGATTTTCTCGATCCTGAAAATATACAATACTCCTACAGGCTGGATAACTTTGAAAATAGCTGGAATAATGTCGGCAACCAGCATCGTGCTGCCTATACAAACCTTCCGCCAGGAAATTATGTCTTCAGGGTAAAATCAATCAGACCCGGAGTAAATGCCTCATCTCCTGAACGAATACTTAAAATAAAAATCCACCCGCCATGGTGGAAAACCAGACTGGCCTATTTTATTTATCTCCTGCTTATAACTTCCATTGCCGCAATTATCTACAAAGCAGTAACACGTATAAACAGGTACAAAAATGAGCTTGCGATAGAAAAGAAAGTCAATGACCTGAAACTGCAGTTTTTTACCAATATCTCTCATGAAATAAGAACTCCTCTTACATTAATTATAGGACCACTTGAAGATTTGCTTGCAGACAAAAATATTTCACCGGAAAGACGGCTTCAGATGGAAATTATGCTGAAAAATGCAAAAAGGATGAACCATCTGATAACACAACTGCTCGATTTTCGAAAAGTTCAGAACAACCGAATGGTGTTGAAGGTGAAAGAGCTGGATATTGTAAAGTTCACCAGGGAGATCTATGATACATTTCTTCCTTTAGCAAAGCACAAAGGAATATATTTCAACTTCAGATCAGATTTTGAGTCCTTTAGCCTTTTTGGTGATCCTAACAAGCTGGATACTATCATTTACAATATTATCTCAAATGCAATTAAGTTTACACCAACAGGAAAAACTGTGACTGTGAGCATAGAGGAGCCTGAGAAAAAAGAATTTTTGGATATTGCAGTAACTGACGAAGGACCTGGCATTCCCCAGAAGAATCTGGCTGATATTTTCACCCGATATACCATACTCAGCAATAAAGAACTTGCAGGCACGGGCATCGGTCTTTCTTTATCATGGGAACTTGCCAGACTGCACAGGGGAGACATTCTCATTTCTTCTGCTGTGGGAAAGGGCAGTACTTTCAGAATCAGACTGTTAAAAGGGAAAGATCATTTTATTGAGAATTTAGATCAGGAGAGTGACTCACTGCCGATAGTTGAGCCTGCAGAAAATTTACTGTCGCTTACAGAGGAACAGAAAGAATATGAAGAGCATCTAAAATTCACTGATCAGACAGACAAACATATAATGCTGATAGTTGAGGACAATCATGAAATCCTGAATTATATAATTCAGTCTCTTAAGTCGAGGTTTGTATGTATCGGAGCAAGAGACGGCAAAGAAGGTCTTCATCTTGCAAAAACCATGAACCCTGATATTATTATCACCGACATAAGAATGCCTGAAATGGACGGACTGGCAATGACAAGAATGCTCAAGGAGGATTTCAACACCAGTCATATCCCTGTTATCATGCTTACATCCAAATCTGACTTAAAGGACCAGATTGAAGGCATTGAATGCGGAGCTGAAGCATATATTACAAAGCCTTTCAGCATGGAATATTTGAAGACCGTGGCAGGAAATCTCCTGAACCAGAGAAACAAGGTGATTGCACGCTATGTCTATAACAGAACCAATGGTTCGGAAGAATTGAAAGTATGTTCTAAAGATCAGGAATTTCTTGAAAAAGCAGTTTCCTACATAAAAGAAAACTATTCTGCTGATTTTTCAATTGACAGTCTGGCTGAAGTCTGTAATGTCAGCCGAACGGTGCTGTATAATAAGATCAAAGGCCTGACAGGATCAAGTCCGCTTGAATTTGTGCGGAAGATGAAGCTGAACATAGCGGTCCAGCTTCTTGACAGCGGATACAATGTGTCAGAAGCTGCATATAAGACCGGTTTTTCGGATGTGAAATATTTCAGCCGACTTTTTAAAGCTCAATTTGGCTATTCACCCAGCAGACGGAAGTCAGACTCGGTTACTCCATCGTCTTGAAGCCGAAAGTAACGCCAGGTCTGGTCTGGATCATATCGAAAATAAGGATCTCATTCTGTCCGGTTCTCATCCACGAAGCCGGACAGTAGAGCCTTTTCTGAGGACCAATGTTCCAGTAGCGGCCAAGGTTATGACCATTTATCCATACAAAACCTTTTGTGAAATTGGAAAGTTCAAAATAGGTATCAGCTGTTTCGGTTATGAAAAAACTTGCCTTGAAAAAGAGGCCTTTTTTAGTCAGATTTTTGCCGGTGGACCTGAGATTGTAAATAAACCTGTTGTCCATCGGGAAACCGTACATCTTCCAATTGGAAACAACTTTCCCGTCGATTGTGACATCTCCAATAATTCCTTTTCTGTCGATCATGTTCTTGCCGTAATTGATCCTTCCCATTCCTTCAACGAAGATTTCAAGCACAGGATTTGGAGACTTGCTTTCAGGAAGTTCCAGACTGCTTACTCCTTCCCTCCTGTCGAGTATGCCGGCAAATTCGCCGTCAAGAAAAACGGTTGCAAAATCATGTAGTCCGTCTGCAGACAAAGTTCCTTTTTTATAATCTGAGAGTTCAGTGCGGTATAATACATAGCCGTAGTCCTGTTTCAACTCTTCAAATGACAATGGTTTTTCTGAAACAACAGGCTGTGGAAGGTTATCCCAGATAGAAGTAAAGACATTAAGACCTATGACGGGTATTTCAAACGAAGGAACAGGTTCAGGTATCTCGGGCAATTTTTTACCTTTAGGCAGGTAAGAGCCAATGATTTTTCTGAGGGCCATGTATTTGGGAGTAGGCCTGCCTTGTTCGTCGACCGGTGCATCATAGTCGTAGCTTGTCACATCAGGCTGGTAGCCCTTGCCGCCTGAGTTGGCTCCGGCAGTGAAGCCAAAATTTGTGCCGCCATGTAACACATAAAGGTTAAATGATTTTTTATTATCCATAAGAAACTTTATCTCACGATATAATTCTGAGGTATCGGGTCTGGCCCAATCCTCTCCCCAGTGTGTCAGCCACCCGGGATATGTCTCACTGCTGAAAACCGGGACGCCAGGGTTTATTTTTTCAGCCAGTTCAAAATGTTCAGGCTTGCTTCCTGAATCGAGTCCTACAGCACAGCCCGGCAGAGTTCCTGCTTCCAGCATTTGGGTTGTGGGTCCGTCGGCTGTAAAAAATGGAACATCAATACCGTTTTCAATCCATATCTCTTTGAGCCTCTGAAGGTAATTCTTATCATTGCCAAAGCTTCCGTACTCATTCTCAATCTGAAGCATAAGTATTGGCCCTCCGTTTGTAACAAGCCATGGTTTTATTACTTCTGCCAGTTTTTTCATATATCTTTCTGCGGCGGCCATGTATGCAGGGTGAAGGCTTCTTAAGCTAATATCCGGTATTCTGAGAAGATATGGCGGCACTCCGCCCAATTCCCATTCAGCGCATACATAAGGACCCGGCCTCAATATCATCCACATCTCCTCTTCTTTTACGAGCCTTATGAATTCTGCCAGGTTACGGTTGCCTGTTGAAAAATCAAAAACACCTTCTTCAGTTTCATGATGATTCCAGAAAACATAGATGCTTATAGTATTGCATCCCATTGCCTTTGCCATGCGTATCCTGTGCCGCCAGTATTCCACCGGTATTCTTGCAGGATGCAACTCTCCGCTTATGATCTGAAAAGGCTGTCCGTTCAATAAAAAATCAGTGGTGCCCAAAGCAAATTTCTGCCTGGTTTTCAGCTTTTGAATATCGCCTGAAGATGTCAAAAGAATTAATGAAAGCAAACCAAGGATTATATTTCTGCTCATAATGACTGATAACTATGAAGTTTATGGTAAATTCCATTTTTGTTTCTGATTAACTCTGCATGAGTGCCTGCTTCAGCTATTCTTCCCTCGTCGAGAACAATTATAAGGTCTGCGTGCTGGATGGTTGAAAGGCGGTGAGCGATGACTATTGATGTGCGGTTTTCCATAAGCCGAAGTATAGCATCCTGAACCAGCCGTTCTGATTCAGTATCGAGTGAGGAGGTTGCCTCATCAAGGATTAGAATCGGAGGGTTAGCCATTATTGCTCTTGCTATGCTTATTCTCTGTTTCTGGCCGCCGCTTAATTTGCCTCCTGCCTCACCGACCAGACTGTCGTAACCGTTTTCCGTATCCATAATAAAATCATGGGCATTGGCAATCCGCGCAGCGTTCTCGACATCAGCCATATTTATGTTTTGAATTCCGAAAGCAATATTTTCAGTAAATGATGTATTGAAAAGAATTGGCTCCTGGCTTACAATGCCCATCAGGTTCCTGAGATCCTTTATTTTAAGGTCCCTGATATCAACACCATCAATAAGAACAGCACCTTTATCAACATCAATAAACCGTGGAATAAGGTCTGCCAGTGTTGATTTTCCCGCTCCTGATTTCCCGACTATAGCAACTGTTTGCCCCTTTCTTACCGTAAAATTTATGTCGCGTAGAACAGGCTCACTGTTGTAGGCATACCAGACACCTCTGAACTCGATCGATTCACGGAATTCTGACACAGGCATTGCATTTTCTTTTTCAGTAATTTTCTCTTCCGCATTCAGCACCTGATCGACCCGCTCAATCGAGGCCATTCCTTTCTGAATTGTAAACCAGGCGGTAGTGATGTTTTTTGCAGGCTGGATGATCTGGGAAAAGACCACAAGAAAAGCAATCAGTTTGTCGGGAGTCATGTTGCCTGAACCCTGCAGTGCAAGAATACTGCCGAAATACATAAGTATCATTACAACCACTGTGGCAAGGAATTCGCAGATAGGTGATGCCAGATAAGCTTTCCTGGTTACTCTTTTAAAGATTTTTGTAT
>JABUEV010000049.1 GCA_013314865.1 Bacteroidales bacterium
TTTTCAATCCGCTTATAATAAGCGGCGCAAGCTGAGGAATAAGCTTCTGAACGGTTTTCTGATCAAGATTGAAGTTGGATGCCATCTGTTTCGAAACTTCAGGCCCATAACTTTGCATGAATTCGTCAATAAAATTTCCCATGATTTACAGTTTTAGTTGAATAGTTGAATGGTTGAATTGTTAAGGGTACAGTCTTGCGGTTATGCAGTCTTGCAGTCCGGAGTGCACGACTGCAAGACTGCATGACTGCATGACTATTAACCCTACTTCACCTGCACTTTTATACTGGTTTGCACTACAATGTTTTTTCTCCATTCATACTTTGCCCCGTTGCGGAAGTTTAGAAGGATATCATATGTTCCGGGAGGGCATGCAGATGTAAGGTCCTGGCTTTCACACCTGAAGATTTCAAGACTCTTGTCAGGTGTTGCAGTACCCTTTTGCTTGTCGGCAGTTCCGGCTGGATAAATATGAAACATTTTAACATCCCTGTTGCCGCCCGTGTAGGTTATAATTCCGGCATTAAGGTTTGTTGTTATGCCATATGTTACTTCAGGCTTGAGGGTGAAATTTTCAAGCCATATTTTCTGTACTTTACCCGGATTTCCCAGAGTTATTAGCACATCATAGGTGCCGGGCTTTATTTTTCCTGCTTTATTGTTTGTCACTTCATCTGGTGTCAGAGGAGTAGTTCTTTTACCCTTTTCAAAAAAGCTGACGGTGCCGCAGGCAGGATTGGTTTCCTCTGTCCCTTTGAATCTTTCAATTTTAGAAGTGTATCCGGCAAGTCCTTTGAGGCTTCCTGGCGTCTCATCAATTTTTATCTGATAGTCATAAAGAGTGACGGAAACATTCGTTTTAGTGTTGGCTTTTATTTCAATGTTTTCAACGTCGAAACTCAGAGTACCAGGTTTTCCTGAGAGCTGAAAAGTGAGTTTCAGAGTGTAAGTCCCGGGTTTTGCACTCTGGAGTTTTATCTCTTTCCCGGCACTCATAAGCTTAAATGATGATTTGGATGTCAGATCACCCAGAGTTCTGACATTCAAAGTCAAAGGAGGCGTTTGTCCGGGTGTCTTTATGGGTTCAAACTTCTGATCTACCCATACATGATTCCAGCATTGTTCCATTCTTACTTTTATTCCGTTGTCGAGCTGGCAGGTGTAATTCGTTACTTTTTGTGACTGCAAGGTGAAAATGATTCCAGTCAGCATGGCAAGTAAAACTGTTACCCTTTTCATGACATTTTTTTTTAATAGGTTATATACTTTACCAAATTTACGATTTTCCTTTAACTATTAAAAGAAAAGATGACATGTTGCCAGGTCTTATTATAGTAAATTTGTTGTTAACAAAGTGTTAAAATGACTTTTAAAAGAATAGTTCCGGTCTGAAAATTGTCTAATAATTGAAAAAATGCTGAATCATTTTTAAAAGTAGTAAAGAAATTAAAAACAGATTGATATGAAAAGATATACTAAAATCACAGGACTCGCACTCATGCTGATATTTGCTATGGGTGCATCAATGTATGCCCAGAGGCCGGTAAGGGGGGCGCTTGATACCACCCGCCTTGGCAGGAGAGGAGGAGTAGGATATAACCAGCTTCGTGAAGAATTGCAGAAGTCTGATTCCTTATGGCTCAGGAGACCGCATTATAGAATGGGGCGCATGTATATGTGGCCTGGCATGAGAGGTATGTGGAATATGCCATCTTACAGGTTCAGGCATGATTTCAGGCCGGGGATGGGATTCGGCCCCGGATGGGATAGCCCGCGTGCATGGGATCGCTGGAGGGATGAGAGACCTTTGCCTGAAAGACCTTTTATTGGCAGAATTCCGGACCTGACTGAAAAACAGAAAGAACAGATCAGGGAATTGATTCAGAAACAGCAGGATGAAATGAGAAAAGCCAGGGAGGAGAATTTAAAGAAGATGGAAGAGATGAGAAAGTCGCACAAGGAAAACATTCTGAAGATTCTCACTCCCGAACAGAAAAAGTGGTATGATGAGAATTACGGGTCTGCTTCACCCAAAAAATAAAAATTAAATTCTGCCCGGGCAGTTAATGAAGATATTGTAAAAGGTCCTTTTCAGTTCTGAGAGGATAAATGTTTTTATGCTTCAACTTTACGGCAACATCGGCTAGACGGCCTCCTGCAAGTATAATAAATTCATGCGGCATCCTGTCAAGTCTTTTCAATAGCCCTTGAAGTCCGGGCAAATAAAGCTCAGATAGTATCCCGGTCACTACAAAGCCGGGATTCCATTTTTGAATTGCTTCACAGACAGCATCATCAGGAGTTGACTGGCCGAGATATAAGACGCTGTGCCCATTTTTTATAATGATATATGAATAAAACAGAAGCCCTAATTCGTGATGTTCGGACTCCGGTAAAAACAAAAGGAACTTCTTTATTCTCTTTATTTTTTGTGGCATTACTTTATCAATTTCTACTATAAGCTTTCTCCTGATTATTGCTGTGAGGAAATGCTCTGTAGATACATTTAAAGAGCCTGTGCTCCATAAAGTTCCAACCTTTTTAAGTAAGGGAAACAGAACATTAGTGAATGCATTTTCAAATCCTTTTTCTTGAATTGTTTTTGTAATAAGTTCATTGATGACCGGTTCGTTAAAATCATTCATTGCGGATATAAACAATGCGATAATTAACTCAAAATCAACGTCTGAACTATCAATAGATGTAACTATACCGTTTATATCCTTCTTTTTCATCGCTGCAATTCTGGATATTTTATACCCGTGCTTATAGAGTATGGAAATATTAAGCAGTTTTCTCAGGTCATCATCGTCATACTTTCTCCGGTTTGTTGAAGTGCGTTGTGGTGTAAGTATTCCGTACCTTTTTTCCCATACCCTTATGGTGTCTCCATTTATGCCTGTAATATTTCCAAGTTGCTTCAACGTGTAAGTACCCATTTTTCAGGAATTAAACCAGACTCTAATTTAAGATTATTTTATTCAAAAACAGACCCTCCTCTGACTGAGAGGAGGGTCAAAATAATTCTGAAAACTTTAAATTTAAACTATCAATTACGTGGTGTTATCTTGAAGGGATAAGAACCTCATCAATGACGTGTATCACCCCGTTTACTCCCTGTACATCTGTTAATAAGATATCAGAACTGTCGTTAATTGAAGGGGAGGGAGAAAGTTTAATGCTGATCGGACCATTAAGAGTTTCAACATTGCCCGGGGTAAGCGCACTGGATCTTACATTCCCTGATACTACATGATATAAGAGGATTGGAGTAAGCTGTTCAGCTGTCAGATCATTGATGCCTGTTATTCCAAGCTGGGTGAATAGCTTTTCAAACGCGGCGTTGGTGGGAGCAAAAATTGTAAATGGACCGGTGCCGCTAAGTGTTTCGGCAAGACCTGCCTTTGCAACAGCCTGAACAAGTATGCTGAACGATTCATTTGCAAGGGCAATATCAACAACGGTCGGAGGCAGAAGAACTTTATCAACGGCATGTATAACACCATTTATAACGTCGACATCTGATGCTACAACTGTGGTTGTCTTGTTTATTTTAACACCTCCGTCTTTGCTTACCCTGAGACTTAAGAAACTGTTCTGAAACTGACTTAATGTAGAATAATATCCCTCATTAAGCATGTTAGATTTCTTTTCACCGTCAAGAACATGATATAAAAGAATTGGAGTAAGCGTTTCGGCAGAGAGATCATTGATACCACTAACACCCAGTTCAGTAAAGAGTGCATTAAATGCATCATTGGTTGGAGCAAAAACAGTAAAATTACCCTGCCCATTCAGAGCATTTACCAAACCGGCTTTGGTAAGAGCAGAAACAAGTATTGAAAAGTTGTTATCATATGCTGCATATTCAGCAATTGTCATGTCTTTTACAGCATTTATGCCTTCATCTTCTTTTTCACATGCTGTTAAACCCAGGAGGGTTATCAATCCAAGAGTTAAAAGTTTTGTTTTCATAATTTTGAGGTTTTAATTTTGATTTCTACTTGATTTCAAATCTTATTTTAATACATAAACATTAGAAAGTCTCAAAATGTTCGGAAAAAATATAAAAAAAACGGACAAAAAAATTTATACTGCTTGTAAGTTCCAGATAATTAATAGATAATGAGTCAAAATATTTTCGCGAAGTTTCTGGCTAAAAAGAAATTGCCATTAATTAATGCGCAGATAAAGAGATATTTATAAGTAGGAGCTGTACATTATAATATAAATGATTTTTTTGAATTGTTTACTCCAGTTAGAACAAAAAGTACTTTTTGTTGTTATCTGTCAGGAAAAATGAAGATGTTTGTTTTGAATTACGTGATATGAATTTTTCAGAAATAACAGGTGAAAATCAACCATTGAAGGGGAAACAGGAAGCTGATAAAAAAAATGTGGCAGTTCTGTCAGGAACAAGCAAGCAGTACAAAACAGGTGATACCACAATAACTGCGCTTCAGCCTTCTGATGTGGTATTCAGGGAGAATGAGCTTACTCTGGTGATAGGTCCCTCAGGATCTGGTAAGACTACACTTCTCTCTCTGGCAGGTTGTGTAATTTACCCTACATCCGGAGATGTATGGGTTAAAGGTCAGCACGTTAACACATTGAATCCGGACGAGCTTGCAAGACTCAGATTATACAACATAGGTTTTGTTTTTCAAAACTTCAACCTGATTGCGCCGCTTACAGCTCTTGAAAATGTGATGCAGCCTCTGAGGATGATGAAGATTCCGGTGAAGGAGGCCAGGAAAAAAGCTCAGGAAGCTCTTGAAATGGTTCAGATGGGGGATCGCATGAAGAGTCTTCCGAAACAGCTCAGCGGAGGTCAACAGCAAAGGGTTGCAATTGCAAGGGCTCTGGTGGGAAATCCTTCATTGATTCTTTGTGATGAACCTACCGCGGCACTTGATGCAAAAAGTGTTTCAATTGTGATGCATGAACTTAAATCTCTTGCTAAAGACGGCAAATCCGTTGCTGTGGTAACACACGACACCCGGTTGAAACAGTTTGCTGACAGAATTATATATGTTCACAACGGTTACGTGTCGGAAACACCTCCTGATGAAGAGATATTTAATTGAAAATAAAATAAATAAGTTATGAAAAATATTCTTATTAAATTTTTGTTGCTAATGTTGCCAGCAGCTGTTGCAGTAATTTCATCGTGCGGCAGTGATAAAAAGAGTGATTCAGAAAATACCAATATTTCTGCATCCGTAAAAAGTGAAATTACCAGGGTTGTCGGAATAGGCAAAATAGAACCTGAACATGAGATAATCTCTCTTGCAGCGGCAAGCGGTGGAATTGTAAGCAAAGTCATGAAAAATGACGGAGAAAGAGCGGAAAAAGGGGAGGCGCTGGTATTGCTTGATTCAGAAGAGGAAGAGCTGGGGGTTGCTCAATTAAGGGCCCAGGTAAGCAGTCAGGAAAATCAGGTTATTATAGACAGGCTCTCTGTAGAGGAAACAGAACTAAGGCTTGCAGACAAAAAGAGATTAATGGAAAGTACCGGCTCTCTTTTAAGAGATGGTGCTGAAACAGCAAAAAATTATGAGGATCTGAAAACTGAAGTTGCTATTCTCGAAAATAATCTTGAAAAGGCAAAAGCTGTTCTTGCTCTCAGTAACTCAGGTCTCTCAAAGTCCAGAGCTGAATTACAGAGCGCTATCAAAGCATTGGAAAAAAGAACCCTGAGAGCCCCGTCAGCCGGCGTGATCCTTGATATGAAGTGCCTTCCGGGTAGTTCTTTGCCACAATTCGGGGAGTATGCTTTGTTTGCACCTGACGGCAATCTGATAGCAAGATGTGAAATTGATGAGATGTTAGCCGGAAAGATTAAAACAGGTCAGAAAGCTGAAATATCCCTTGTCGGAAATTCTGATGCCATAACCACCGGGAAAGTAGTAAGTGCATCTCCCTTTCTTAAAAGAAAATCAATTTTTTCTGAAACACCGGGAGACCGTGAGGACAGAAGGGTTAGGGAAGTTGTCATACTGCTTGAAGAACCCGCCGATCTTCTTATTAATTCGATGATAGAATGTAAAATTCAGATTACACCCTGAAATCATGATAGCCACGGCATATAAATTCATCAGATACGATAAGCCTAAAAGTATTGGAGTGGTGATAGGGATAATTATAAGTACATTCCTGATAGGCCAGCAGGTTGGTATTCTAACCTTTCTTACAACATTAATGGGCGGTTTAGTGAGTAATTCAGACACTGGCAAGGCAGATATCTGGATTACGGATAAAATAACAATTAACGCCAACGAACTGGCAAAGATAGACGGGTCGGTAGCACGCGAGGTCAGAAGTATAGAGGGAGTGGAATCAGCATATCCGATAGTGGTTACACCTGCCGTTGCCAGCTTCTCCAATGGAAAAACTGCACCAGTTACAATAATCGGCAGTGAAGCCCCCGGTTTCGTGGCAGGACCGCTGAAGGATAAAATCATCAAGGGAAGTCTTGCAGATCTTTTAGATGATTTTGCAGTTTCTGCAGATTTTTACGATGCTTCAACTCTGACCAATTCAACAGACGTCGGAACAGAGCTGGAGATAAACGGGAAACGGGCAATTATTAAGGTTCAGACAAAAGATGCAAGAGGTTTTGGCGGGTCGTTTTTTTACACGACTCTTTCACGGGCAAGATTTTACGGCAATTTTCCGGACGACAAGGTAAGCGCTGTTGCTGTAAAGGTAAAAGAGGGTTATCCGGTCGAAAAAGTAAGAGATGAAATTAACAGTTTATTGCCGCTGGTGAATGCCTGGAAGACCGAAGACCTGAAATCCTCAACTGTCAGGTTCATTGTGATTAGTTCAAATATAGGTTCCAGTATCGGTTCACTGGTAATATTTGCCATAATAAGCGGATTTTTCATTATCGGACTGACACTCTATTCTTCAGCAATGGACAGGGTAAAGGATTACGGAACCCTTAAAGCAATAGGTGCCACAAACGGGTACATTACAAGGCTTATAATTGTTCAGTCGCTGATATTTGCTGTAACCGGATTTATCCTGGCCTGGATGTTACTGGAAGGATTCAGGGCAGGTGTGAAAAACGCCGGACTTATAATTAACATTTCACCTCTACTGCTTGGCGGGCTCTTCATGATTACATTTCTGATTTCGGTGGGAAGTGCTTTGTTTTTCTCTGTCCGTACAATAAACAGTGTCGAACCGGCATCAGTGTTCAGAAATTAACAATGTACTATGAAAAGAAAAATTTTAACAGGGTTTTTGTTCCTTTTAACAATAAGCTTTACAGCTTCAGCACAGAAAGATGCTGAATCCTCAACACTCTCTTTTGATAATGCAATTAAGGAAGCTCTCCGGAATAACCCTGAACTGAGAATCAGGGAGCTTAACTACAAAATGTCTGTTGAACAGCTTAAAGAGTCAAAACTGCAGTTGGTTCCCCAGATATACGGTCGTTATGATGTCAGGCACAACATTATTATTCCTTCAACACTTGTCCCTGTTGGTAAGTTTAATCCTTCCCTTCCGCCTGATGAAACAGTTCCCATAAAGTTCGGAACCTCATGGTATTCAGGTGCGGGATTGTTTGCATCTGTAAGCCTTTTTGATCCGTCTATTATCGGGGACATAAGGGAGAAAAATGCATCAGTTGCCCTGAGCGAACTCGAAAGAAAAATCACTGAGAAAGACCTTGAATACCAGGCCGGCAGGGCTTATATAGCATGCCTTATATCATCCGAGCAGTATGATTACGCTGTGGAAGATACACTTAACAGCTATAACCAGCTTATGGAAACCAAACGAAGGGTTGATGGAGGATTTCTCAAGATTACAGATCTTAACCAGGCTGTGCTTAATCATAATAATGCCGTAAGCAGGCTAAATGACGCAAAACGAATTGTGAACGATTCATGGAAGACTCTGGCATATTGGATGGGATATCCTCAGGATCAGCAATTTAATCCTCAACTTACAGATTCTCTGTCTGTTCTGATTGAAAGATTCAGCACCGGAATAAAGGCTGAATCGGATCTTCTTTCAACTCCTGAGCTGGCACTGCTGAAAAAAAGAACTGACATAGACAACCTCAGGCTTCGGAATATAAAATACTCTTTTCTGCCCACTGTAAGTCTGAGTGCTGTTTATGCAGGTGATTTCTACAACAATAATCTGAGACTTTCTGATAAAGATTACTGGTTTGGGAACAGCAATATAAGCTTATCACTAAAAATACCCATAACAGAAGGTATCAGCAGGGTAAAGAAATTATCAAGGCAGAAGCTTATGGTCGAAACTGCCGGTGAAGATTTACTCGCCGAATTGAATAAAAAACAGCTTGAACTGAACAGAAACCGTGACAACATGATTTTTTACATGAAAGAGATGTCACTGAAAGATGAAAATATGAAGATTTCAACGTCAAATTATAAAGCGGCATTCGGTCTCTTTCGTGAAGGCCGGATACTTCCCTCCGAGCTCACAGGGGCTGAGCTGTCTTTAAAACAGGCTAAATTTGACTATCTTAATTCTGTTTTCAGTTTTATTGAATCAGTTCTCGAGTTTAAAAGAATTACAGGATCGTAGCATAAAGGATTTCACTTCCCGGCTTCAATTACAGGAATTTTCTTATCAGATATAAAATTGCTGAAAGTAGAATGCTGAGTATAATCATGGTAGTTACAGGAATGTAGATCCTTACATTTTCCTTAACGATTCTGATGTCCCCGGGCAGGTGTCCCAGCCAGTTAAGTTTATTTCCTGCAAGTAAAAGAATTAGTCCTGTCACAACCAGAATTATACCTGAAATAATCAGTATTTTCCCAAGCTGTTCCACGGTAGTGTATATTATTTATCAGAATATCAGATCTTAATAAATAGTTTGTTTTTATAGAGCCAGTAGCAGAGGTACCACATCATAGCCCATACGCCAAGACTTGTAATTATTGAGGCTGTCAGTTCCCCGGTCCATGAAAAGAGCAGGTTGCTGAAAGGACTGACAATCCGTGTAAGGATCCTGGTAAATCCTGCTTCGAAGAACAGATATATAAAAATACTGTTCATACCGACAATTATAAAAAACCTGGAAAAGCTTCCGAGAAGTTTTTTTACGTCAATTAGCCAGTAGCTGAGACAGAGGGCAAGTATGGTCCAGCCTCCGCTTGCAAACACAAATGATACGGTTGCAATCTTTTTGATTATCGGGGTTATATTCAGCAGGTCGAGTGAGTAGCCTATAACCAATGCCGCAATTCCTGCTATTACAAGAATTTTTATTTTTTGTGCCGGACTGCGGTCGCTCATGAGGAGTTTGCCGCACATCATCCCCCATACAGTGTGGGCAGTAGTTGATACAAAATTCAGAGTCGCCCATTCACTTGCCTTTTCAACTCCTTCTATCTTGTTGTTGAACCACGCGCCAAGATTTTCATAATTTACCCAGGGATGATTGAATCCCTCAACCGGAAAGAATCTGTATGCCAGGTCGATGAAAAGTAAAATGGCGAGTGTGAATATCAGCTGGAATCTAAAACTCTTGTTCATTATCAGGAAAGCCACCAGGTATGTAACCGACAGCTGGGCAAGGACATTCTGGAACCGGAACACGAGTTTGCCTGCCGCAATGAAATACAATGCCCACCCAAGAAACAGAAGAATGAACGAACGTTTGAAGGCATGCCTGGTGATAGTTTTCATGCTTTCCCCTTTTTTCAATCTGTTTGCAACAGCAAACGGTATGGCAACCCCCACAATGAACATAAAGAAAGGCTGTATAAGATCCCAGAAATGCAAACCGTGCCATTCATGATGATGAAACTGCGTGGCTATAAACTGGACTGCAGGGCTGTTTACCTCCATCAGATGCTCATAAAGGCGTGATGCCTCGCCTGCAAGAAGAAACATAGTAAAGCCGCGGAAGAAATCGACTGAGGTTATCCTGCCGGGCAAAGGTTGAACGGTTGACTTGATATCAGAGGCCATTTTTCAGGAAATTAGGTTAGTATAATGAATGCGAATGACAAAACATTTGCATAAAGATATACTAAAAAATCTCTGAAGTAAAAAGGCGGTTCAGATTTTTATAAATGACTCTGCCGGCATTATATGAAAGATCCGATATGTGCCTGATATGAATTTATTTTTCCCTAAATAAGGGATCCTGTTAACATTCTGAACATCTTGATGATAACGGCTTCATTTTTCCCTTTTTCACCTGAAAGCGAAAGTGCGTTATCAGTTAGTCTGTCAGGCTTGGATTGATTGAATTCGCCGGACAAGTCAATATTTGCAAGTGTGAATTTGCTGTAATCCTCAGGCCGGCTCAAATAAACAAGCGTTCCCTCGGCAAGACCCTTTTCGATTATAATGTTCTTTTCGTTTGCCTCACCCGGGACTATCACCTGGCGAGTGCGATTCTTTGTATAGACGTAAGGAATATTGTCAGAACCGGCATACAC